>JBMYRY010000158.1:0-6270 GCA_049602795.1 Bradymonadia bacterium | reverse complement strand
TGTACTGCCCGGTAATCTTACTCTGATTGATGTCGCCACCGACCAATCGCCCGAATCTAAGTCAGTAAAGTTTGCGTTCACATCCACCGCCCAGTGCCCTTTGATGCGATTTCGAATAAAAGCTCCCAAATCGCCATATTTTTGCCCGTCGGTTAGTTCTTCGTTATTTGCAAAATACAAATACTCGCCCCCCGTCGCACACGCCAACTGCATGAGACGAGAATCACGTCCCCTGCGATAGCCCCAGGCCATCTCTGCCTCAGGGCGCTGGTCGAGATGAAGTACAATGATGGGCACAGGCGCCTGTAGGAAGTTATTCTGGTAGCCGTTGGCATACAGGTCTAACGCACCTCCATCTTCGAGAAGCGCATCAATGGACTCATCATTCTCCTCTGCTCCATCCGTGAAAAGAACAACAACCGGATTCAAATCGCCGCTCACGTTTTGATTTGCAATAATATTGCGGTAGATCTCACTGAGTACGGCGTTCATTGGCGTATTACCCGTAGATTCATTTGTAACGGCGGTCAGCGAGCATTCTGTACTTTTGCGATCCCGAACCGGATTGGAGCAAAGTCGACGCGTCGGGACGTCTTCGTCCGTGGAGCACCCATCCGAGCAACCAACGATGTTATTTGCACTACCTGAGTCCATCTTAACCACCGAGAAGTAATCCCTTTCGAAACCTCGCGCGGTAAAGCTCGTGACCAATTTCTCCAAAAGACCGATTCGACTGTTATTACCATCGCTAGCCGTGTCATTCCGAACGTCCGAGGTGTCAGCAGGATTAACACCAATGAAACTACGAGAAGAGTCAATCGCAAGAACAATGAGCTTACTCTTCGCGTCAGCAGCTGCATCCCCATTTGGATCGCCGACATAACCCGGTGCGACGAATTCGACGTTGTAAGGTCGGAGATTGAGTGGCTGGTAAACCATGTCCGATTTCGCAGCAGCGGCATTATAGGTATCTTCCGCTGGCATCCCCTGAACCTGAATGCTCGGAGGAGAAGAAAATTCAACCCGGTCCGCCGCAAAAATGTCGCCGAGGAAGCTCTTAGTCTCTCGGAAGAGAAAGTCTGGCCCAGCGAGTTTGTTTCCCTTCTGTTCGAGAGAGACGGACACTCGAAGTTTATCAAGCTCAACTGAATCCGGAGCTGGACAGGCACCAAAAACCTTCACCTTGTCTATGTTGGGTAGAGTTGGATCGATCGCTACGGTCGAATCACATCCCACAAAACACCACGAGACGCCCAGAATACAAATCGTGTTGCGAATCAATTGCATAGCGTTACTCCTCTTACAAAAATACGTGCGACGGTGAGCTTTTAAGCGGTCGTCGGCTGCCACCTCAACGGCAAATTAGGCCGGCGATGCACTAGCACGACCATATCTCACCTGTCAATGCCGGCCTCACGGCTCAATAGCGCCCCGAGAACCAAAGCACAGACCATTAAGGTCCATTAGCCCCTTCTTTAAAAGCCGAAGAGACGTTTTATGGAGTGAATTAAACCGATCACCACGATTCAAAGCGAAGTGAAGAATTTTTCACCAACGAACAAGACCAACTCATCTACCGGCTAGATTGCGGTGAATTTCCCTGCCCCACAGACTACAAATTATCGCCCTATGCTCCCGAGGGACCAGAGTCAATTCACATCGTCTCCACGGGATTCGTTCTCTGCCTGTACGTCGGCGACTGATGTTCGTTCGTTCAACGCGAGAACAAGGACGCTGAAGGTTGGATCGGGCGACTTCAAAAAACATTACCAGACCACGGTTGTCGTCATGGTGCGCGTGGCGACCCAGGCGTTATCAAGTTCGGTGACTCAGTGTTCGACTTTTTAGATGATGTGCCTAACAAAGATGATGATCCAGCAAATCGAAGCGATTCGCTCAGCAACGATTGACAGGAACACCCCGTCACCTTTACTGTCTACAGGTTGCCAGTGTATCTCTTCAAGTGTGGGTCTGACGGTGTCGCCGACATCGATGAAGCGACATTGGCAGACGCGCCGTTGGAATGAGAACTTCGATTGCGGAGTACGCGGTCTGCGCAAGAAGATAAGAGGTAGGGACACGGAGGGATGGTTCGTAAGAGACTGTCGGAAGTCACGTGTAGCCGAAGAGGACATTTTAGGGAGTTTCAGATGAAATTGATATCAAGACTGGGGATTCTATCACTCGCATTAATCGCGCTTGCAGGATGCAATGAACCCAAAGCAATCAGCTCAGCCCGCCTTGAACTCGTCCCGGGCAGCTTTCTTTTTCCGAAGGTTCCGTTTCAGGAAGGGTGTTTAGCCACCTGTGCTGCAGAGCCTAACTCAAGCGATTTCGACTGCAGTGTCTGCCCAGTCATCAGAACCGTTCGCGCAACGAATACCGGAAACCAAGATTTGGTGATCTCAGACATTTCAGTCACGGCAGAGCCGTCCTTCAACGAATTTCAGCTTTTCTACCGGTTGCCCGATAGCGATGACCCGTCAAATCGAGTCGGGATTTCTTACGACGGCGAGGACTTAATTAGCTATCCACTTTACCTCGAGCCGGGCGAGCAAATCATTTTTGATGTCGCTTACACGCCAAAACGAGAAGAAATGCTTGGCAATGATGAAGAGCTCATTGCCTCAGTTCTCCTTCAGACGAACCTTACACCAACGGGTCGAGTACGCATTCCGATTACAGTCGCCGAGGGTGCACCACGGATTTCCGTCATTCCACCAACCTTAAATTTTCAGCAGGTCAGCGCCGGCGTCGGCGTCATGCGCGAACTTCGAGTTCGAAATTTGGGCGAGCGTCCGCTTGAGGTGCTGGAAATCCGAACGAGCGGCTCCCAGGACTTTCGTCCACTCATTGAGGTGAATGACTCGCTCATCGACCCGAGTGAGGTCGAAGGCATCGTCAAAGTGTTAGAGCCCAATGAGTTTATGACCCTATTCGTCCGCTACCTCTCAGAGGTTGATGGTCCCGACGAAGGGACGATATTCATTCGGTCCAACGACCCTGAGGCAACGGAAGTCCTCGTGCCAGTTCGAGCAAATGTCGACACGCCGTGCCTGTCAATTTCACCAAGTGCGGTGGAGTTCCGCACATCACTCGTCGATCGCGAAGATAGTCGGACGCTCCTAGTCGAAAGCTGTGGCAAGGTCCCCGTGACCATCCGAACACTCCGCCTGCGTGAGGACTCTGACCCGTCATTTGACCTCAATCGAGCCACACTTCCACCGCAGCTAGAGACAGCGGAAGGACTTGTGTTACCAGCCTATACCGACGAAGATCGATCCGCTGGTCTTGCGCCCCCATCTCGAGAAATCGAGGTCACATTTACCCCGCGCGAACAACGAATTCATAACGGTACACTGGTCATCGAAACGGATGACCCCCAATTTCCTGCCCGAGAAGTCAGTTTGCTAGGTCGTGGGGTCATCAACGCATGTCCTCAAGCTCGAGCAGCTCAAGAAACATTCGCAGTCGTCCCGCTCGACACCATTCTCCTAGATGGGACACCATCCATCGACCAGGATGGTCCAGACAACCTCCCCGTGGAATATCAGTGGGTGATTACGAGTCGTCCCGAGGGCTCTAGTTCACTGCCAGTAGAATCCTTCTTTGACGCTTCACAGCCCTCAAGTGGTGGTCGACCAGATGATCTGAGCACACCCACCGCGGCATTCTTTGTGGACCTTGCTGGCACCTACACGGCAGAGCTACGGGTGAGAGATAATCTCGGACTAAACTCAGAATCATGCGGTAATGCTGCCGTCGTAACCATCATCGCCCGCCCGAAGGAAGCCATTCATATCCAACTCACGTGGGATACGCCGGGCGACCAAGATCTCGAAGACGGCTCCGGTGCTGACCTCGATTTGCACCTCTTGCACCCTTATGCACAAACCTGGGGTCAACGTGGTCAAGTTGACGACTATGACTGCTTTTTTCTCAACAGCACTCCGGACTGGGGACAAACGGGGAATGAAAGCGACAATCCTTCTTTGGACATCGATGACTTCACAGGTGGTGGACCTGAAAACATTAGCTTGTCAGAGCCGGAGAACACAACCGCGCTGGGCGGTGCCTATCAGGTCGGCGTTCATTACTACAGTAGTGTAGACCGAGAGACGTTATTTGATTACGGGCCGAGTGACGCTCGGGTGAGAGTCTACATCCGAGGTGAGCTTGCATGGGACTTCACGGACGCAAATGTAGCCGGCGGCAATAATCCAGGCGTCAAAGAAATGAGCGCGACCGGGCACTTCTGGAATGCTGCTGAAATCACCTGGCCAGAAGGCGAAGTGTCTACCCGAGACTTGTACTGGCTTGAGATACCCAATTGAAAACGTGTAAGATGCCCTCCTCCGGCGATGCAAAGCAAGTCGCCCACGACTTTTGAACAAATGCGAATCGAGTATTGACATGAATAAACGCATCTTCTGTCTTCTGGTGTTAACATCACTTGCATGCGGTGACACCGACTTAGCACTCGTACCGGATATCAACATAGAACCGGGTACGATCGAATTCCGTGAGGGCAGTGACACCAATAGGTCAAGCGTTACCATTGAAAACCTAGGCAGGCGCCCGCTTCAAATGCGCAACTTTCGGCTTGAGAATCAATCGGGAGATGGCACCCTATCTGCCACACTGTCAGGCGACGGTGTTCAAGTGAACCTCAACCAAGGGGAAGCTGCCAACGACGAACTCATTGAGCTTGAGCCTGAAGAGTCCATTCAGTTAATTGTGACCTACGAAGGTAATTTCATCGAATCGGAACTCGGGCGAGTTACCGTTCAAACCAACGACCCGGATGAAGGTAATGTTACGATTCCAATCCTTGCCGGGGCTGGCGGTCCTGCAATCATCGTCTCTCCAGGCACCCTCAATTTTGACACAGTAGAAGTGGGTAGCGAACGCAGTGAGAACGTTGCCGTGGTTAACTCAGGCTTACGACCGTTGGAATTAAGCCGACTCAGTGTTGAAGGGAGCAATGACTTCCGAGTCTCGAGAATCGTCCGGACAAATCGTGAATCCGATACTGAAGGTGAAGTCATCTTCGACGGAAGCAACAATGAAATTAGCTATCCGGTCAGCATCGAACCGGGTGAAAGTATTTTAGTAGCAGTCACTTTCGCGCCCACAACAACCTTGCCAAATGTCACGAGTGAACTCCTGATTGAGTCGAATGCAGAAAACGTGCAGAACATAGGAGAAGAGACGAGCACCGTTCGCGTCAACTTACTTGCTAATGGGGCGCGCGCCTGTCTTATCGCCTCCCCCGAAGTACTCGACTTCGGCAGTGCGATTCGTGTTGACTCACAGGACGTTGAAACGCCAAACCAGCGGTTATTGAGCATTGAAAGCTGCGGCACCGCTGACCTTCGGGTGGACCGAATCGAATTAGAGACCGATGATGGTACGTTTAGAGTGCTCGAGTTACCAGACGTCGAAAATGGAGAACCGCTATTTCGACTGCCAGGTGCTCAACCGGGCATGCCGACACCATCTCGAGAAATCAAGGTAGGCTTCTGGCCCACTGAACTCACGAGCTATGGCAATCGACTTTATATTTACAGTAATGACCTCGACTCACCTGAAGTCGTCGACCTATTTGGGAGAGGCGTTGACAATCAATGTCCCGTTCCACTCACCGATGTCTCGGAGATTAACGCAAAGCCCCTAGATATCATCTCCCTTGACGGCTCTCCCTCGATGGACGCAGGTGGAGAGGTCGTCCAGTGGGAATGGACGGTCACTGAACGTCCTCAGGGCAGCGTGAGCGCTCCCGTCGAGTCATATGCCGACCCTCTCCGACCGGCAGACGGCGGTCCAGCTGATGACACCTCAACCCCAGAAGCGTTCTTCTTCGTAGATATCGCGGGTCGTTACACACTCGAATTGAAGGTCGTGGATAATTTAGGACAACCGAGTTGCGATCCTCCGGCGGCGGTCGTGACTGTCACGGCGGTACCCAATAAAGACTTGCATATCGAACTGACCTGGCAAACCCCAAGCGATCCTGACGAGACGGACACCACAGGCACAGACCTTGACCTTCACCTTCGCCATCAATTGGCGACTGCAGATGGGCAAAACAATTGGGCATCCGCTGCTGGCGATGATGGTCGGTATGACTGTTACTACCTAAACAAGGCGCCGAATTGGGGCGGCTCTGGTGTAGAGGACAACCCGAGTCTTGACATCGATGATACGAATGGGGCTGGACCGGAAAACATCACTATGGCTGGACCCGAAGTCGGAGTTGGATACGACATA
>JBMYRY010000157.1:0-6299 GCA_049602795.1 Bradymonadia bacterium | reverse complement strand
TACTACGTTAACTTAGATGAAAATGGTGATGGACAACCCGACTTGGACAAAGACCAGATCAAAGCCAACATGTGGCACTATTTCGATTTCCCGGATTATGTTTGGTATCAGGGACGAGGCGAATTTGCGCAAGAGTTCGTTCAAGCAGAATCGAGCTACACGCTTCAGTTCAATACAATTTCTACAAGAAAGTCCGTCTACAGCTATTTTGCGAAATTGGCAGATCTGTACGGAGCAAGCCTGCAGTAAGCGTCTGGATAATATGATCATCTTCGCTTGTACGAAGCCTGCTTCGCCCACCTTAACCAAGAGCGAGTCGAGTCGTCGGCATCAAATACAGGGTGTCCGGATAGACGCATGACATTGGTCTCACGAGGAAAGCTCGTCGATTTAAGCTGTGCTTAACACTTAGAATTACTTCCAAAATTCAAAGGGTGGTCTCGGTTGAGTATCATCGCTCCTGACCTTCTTCATCATGTTAAGCATGAGCTATACGTTCGACTCATGGTGGATGTTGCTCTCATTACAAATTTACATGGGCGTCGCAATGGAGATGTCTTTATCTATGACTCCGTTTGGCTCGAGCGAGACATTCATGTTCACGACCTAAATACTCACTCGATGGAGACATTGAGTTACTAAGAAAGGTAGGCAATGAGGCGTTGAGTTCATGCTGATCGACTTGATGAAGCGACTGTCATCTCCTTGGCTCTCTTTCTTTACAATTCCCTTTGAATACCTGAGGTGGGTCTTGGCTACCCTACTTCGCTTACTTCTTAAGATTCTTTCCGCTTGTCCCGACTTCTTACCCAAACTTGAGACGTATGCTAGAGTGAGCATCGAAAAGCATCAAAAGACCGGTTTCGGCGATAATCGCCGCGAGACACAATTTGGGGCTATTTTATGCGAGTGAGTATGAGTACTTTTGAAATAAAGTCCCCTAAGATTTTACCAACTCCAGATCTCTTTGAAGACGATCGGAGGCTTCGGCAGAGGGCTCTAATCTCAAATCTCTGGGTCATTTTAGCGACCATCGTGGTGTCGGCAGTGATCACTGTACCAAACGCAACAATTGGTATGTCCGAGCTTCTTGGTGCATTCGGGATCTATTTCATTTCGAACTGTCTGGCACTCTGGGCTGCGTATAGAGGTGCAAATCGACTCGCGGTACACGGTTATACGGCTCAGGTATTCATTTGCAATACGCTTGGCATGATTTGCATGGGAGATCAGCACGCTCACATTGTTGTTGCGATGGTTAATTTTGTGTTGCTGCACGCAGTGGTCTTCGGACAGACATCTGCTCTCGTCGTTACGGGGATCTTGCTATCCATGCTCGTGATTTCTGCTCAAATCGATGCAGAAACAGCGTATTTGATCGCCACTACCGTAGGTGTGGAAGATGCCCAGCGATCGATCACAGAAGCCACGGCCTTTCCGAGCTTGTTGACAACAACCTTGTCTACCGGATACCTCATCGCCACAACGATCCACTTGAAACGTCAAGCGCGGGCAGGAATTAAGAGAGCCTTTTCCCAATTAGAAGAGGCAAAGACCAATCTTCAAGCTCGGCATGACCAGGCACGCATCCTCGCCAAATCTGGTGTTGCCGCCGCGATGGCACGAACCAGCAAGGAATTGAATGATGTCATGAAAGAGGCTCTAGAACTGGGACTGAGTCATACTGATTTTGAGTTACGTCCACTGTCCGACGGTGATACGGGATGGGGAGAATTTGGCACGGGAACATCTGGGTTGAATTTAGTGCTCTCATCGCCAAGCACGAAGAATGATGAATGGTTTTTGACTACGTTAGCAGCCGTCATTAATGGTGCACATTCTCGCATCAACACAGATGTTCGATTACGCAAGTCTGAACACATGGAAGGCGTCGGCCGCCTAGCAGCAAGTGTTGCTCACGATTTCAACAATCTCCTTGTTCCAATTCAGGGAGGCTATGATCTGTTACTGAGGGATGAGACTCTCACGCAGAGAGAGCATGGATTGATAGGACCTGCAATGGATGCGACTCGGCAGGCGAAGGTGTTGGTCAAGAAGTTATTGGTTCATGCGAGTGCAAGCTCTGTAAATCTTCAGCGAGTAAATTTCGCGGAAATCGTCAAATCAAGCGAGGGCTTACTACGTTCCTTCATTGTGGGCGAGATTGAGCTGTCGCTTGAGATATCTGATGCGGACTCATACGTTCTTGCCGACCCGATTGAATTAGAACAGGTACTCTTGAATCTCGTTCTTAATGCATTAGTTGCGGTGGGTGAGAAGGGTCGTGTACTGGTCGCACTCGTTAGAACAGAAACAGAGGTTTCACTTGAGGTATCTGACAACGGACCAGGGATTCCCCCATCATTACGGGATTGGGTCCTGGAGCCGTTCAATAGCACTCGTCAAGAGGGCACTGGCTTAGGCCTGTCAACTGTTAAGAGAATCGCTACGGCGGGTGCTGGTGAGCTCAGCATAAGCGAAAGCTCTGACGGCGGAGCAAGCATCACCTTCAGTCTACCCCGGGTTGCCGAATCCACCTCGCAGGTCACACCAAAGCCGACCTCAATGCCTCAGACCTCAGAATTACTAATTCTATTGGTTGAAGATGATAAACGGGCTCGGTTCATTCTCTGCGAAATGTTGCAGAACCTTGGACATAACGTCATCGCGTTGGGTGATGGATTAAAAGCTGAGGCGCTTTTGGAACGTCCAAATAAAATAGATTTGCTCATCACCGATTATCAGATGCCTAGCCTAAACGGTTTGCAATTGATTCAACGCTTAAGAAAACGTGGCGACCACCGACCCACAATCCTTTTGAGCGGTTATGGCATGGCGGTGCCAAAATTAACTCCGGAGTTCTCGGACCTTGTTGTGAGTAAACCGATTCTTCTTCCGGAGCTTGAACAGGCAATTAATCAAGTGATGAAGCAATCCTCTGCTGAGCAGTCTCGTTCCAACATCATCGCATCCTAACTGGCATGTTTTGTTGACGCTTCGACGTTCGTTGTGTTGCTCAGTGTGCCCCCGCGACGACATATTGAGATCGATTCAGTAATCAACAAGGATTCATCTGTGAGTTGCCGGGGTCTAGAGACTGTGACCTCGAACGCACAGTCCATCAAGAGATCTGTGACCGGAATGCCCTCCGTGTTGCCCTTTTTCCCTGTAATGCATTGATTTTATTGCCTTAAGTCATGGTGGCATGACTCGTGCTTACCTAAGTGAATCAAACGAGAAATATAAAGGATGGGTACAATGTTCAGATTATTATCAAACACACTCTTGTTGGGGTTAATGTTTGCACTCGGTTGTGCAAGTGGTGAGGAAATCGATACCGATGTCTCGCCGGATCAGAATGCAAACGCGACATCTACGTCCACGGGACCGACGCAACCCACTAACACGACACAACCGACGAATGCGAATGGCACTCAATGTCTTCAAAACCTCTCGTCCGAATCCGTTAGACACATGAGGGTGAAGAAGCTTGAGATCCCGACCACCGCCGCTGAGGCCGCTGCCCTCAACTGTGAAATCAGTATAGGCACCAACCGGGGTAGCGGCTTGTCTGGGCTTGTCAGTATGCTTGAATTTGACCTCGAAGCCTTGGTTAGTCCTGATGCGAACGGCGTCATTCCGTCGGTTCTGATTGCCAGTTTGGATGGATGGGGCGCCAATATGACCGACCAAGACGTCGGTGCTTTAGCGTTTCGAATTTTCGGTGAGGCAGGACAATCGATTCATGCCCCTTTTTCTATCACCGACCGAGCTACGCCGGTTTATGATGTGCCCGCGTCGGTAAATTGTGAGGAACTATCAACGGGTGTAGGTACCTTTAACCTCGAGGTTCCGTTGTTAAATGGTCAGGATTCGACGCCCTTAGCGCTGGAACACGCTCACTTGTCAGGCACCCTTCAAACCGGCACATTAGAAATTAGCCGTGGTACCTTAAATGGTTATTTAACCCGCGCCTCTTTACGTGGCATCATTGTTGGACTTCAGGATGCCTGCCGCCAAGGTAACGCGCCTGAGCTCTGCGGTGCAGATAGCCCAATCCTTACTGCCGATGTGGACGATATGGTGGATTTTGCAGCTACATTCCTAATGGGGGGCTTTGACAGCACCTTGACACCTCAAGGTCTAGAAGCATGCACCGGTTCTAATTGCAATGCAGTCAGCGTTTGCATTGCCTTTGAAACTGAGTCAGTTTCGATGTGAGTTACGTTGAAATGAATGCAAGGTAAACTGTCGGATTGGTATACAAAGCTGAGATGTTTTTTGGTTGCGCCGATAACAGGCGTAGGCTGAGTTGGCGATGCAAAATTTAGCGTCACCCGAGGGAATAGGTTACCATGTTTACGGTTGTATCGTTGCGGTTGTCCACTTAACTGAAAAACGGTGGCTTTCGTCTTCACGCTCCGCTCGATCAATTGATTTAGAAGTACCTTGCTGTGGTGGAACTCGGTTTGGGACTATCGAATAGAGATGCCTCGATGAGCAGATGGAATTTCAGTGACCTTCATATGTACATCCTGTCGGTGATCGTAAGCCTGTCCTGGGGATGTGTTGAATTACCATCGCCGCTCTCGCCTGACTTCGCTGACGCAAGCGTTGCGCTGGACGCGATGACAGATCGACTCGACATGAGTACCGCCATGGATGTGATTCAGATGCCTGATGCGGTCATTGCGATGGACGCGGGCGAGTTTTCAGATGGCCCTTTGAGAACGGACATTGGCATCGTCTATGATGTTCAACTAGAGCCAGATGTCTACGTGCCAGGATGTGGCAACGGACAGATCGACCCCGATGAAGAATGTGATGACGGTGGCGCGAGCGATACGTGCTCTGAGGACTGTCTGTCTATTGCATGTGGAAATGGTCGTGTTGACCCAGGTGAGGCTTGCGATGACGGCAATGATGATGAAAACGATGGGTGTTTCGATAACTGCCAGGTCTATTTTCCCGATTCATATGTGACTTTTTACGAAGACCAATTTCTTGGAACGTGGACTTACAACTGTGCTTTCGACAATGGTAATCGAGTCAATTGGAACTATGAAATGGGTACAATTTTGAATCGTCCCGCCGTGGTGATGTGGCGTCAACGACACAGCTTTTGGCTTGAACTGGGGTACGATCTAACAGCTCCGACTCGATTCTCTCTTGATTTTCATATGCCCGATGGAAAGGCACGTAAATTGAAATTCGGTCTTGCGACATCAGTTCCACAATGTGGCAGTTCTTTCGAAGGTGCTTTTATTCGGCATTATGACAGGAAGCATACCGAGAGTGACCCACGTGTTCGGGTGACATTTGGTATGGACCCGGATATCTCAGAAATTGAAATGCCGGGTTCGGGACGTCCAAACGAATGGATTAATCTGACGCTCGATATTCATCCACCGTCCGGCACGGTCCGATTTTGGTACAATGGTCTTCGAATTGGTCAAGCTAGGCTCCCTTCTGGAACTAATGTTGTTGCCCTGCGCTTCATCGTTCATCATCAAGAAAATGAGAGCGTGGGTGAGCCTTTCTCCGTGGCAAACTTCTCTATGTCTTCGGTTGAGTAGAAGGAACCTTATCTGTTTTCGTCATCGCGCTTTGATTTCCGCAACCGCAGCGTTATTTGACTTTACCTTTTCAGGTTGACGGTGAAGGTTCAGATGCCCTAGCTTCAAAGCGTCGGAGGGGGGCGAGCGCGTGAGTCTTTCTCTAAGTCCACTATGTACATCCTAATTATGTTTGGACAACCAAGACGCCTGATTGATATCAGGGAGGAAAGGCATTCGATGATGGTTCGTGGTTTTGTTCTTTTAATTTCGCTTCTTTGTGTTAGCAATTCAGCCGTCGCAAGCCCTATTAAAACCCATGAGAAAAGCTTAGCAGTCTTCGATCAGGACCATCACCTGGCGGCTTTGGCGGAGGGCAGTCAACTTACTTACACAACGCTGCCCGGTCAAGAGCACCCGGTGATAGAACTTACGGCACTCATTCATCGGGAAGGCGTTAACGAGCTACATGTTGTGGCTCACGGAGTACCCGGTTCCTTCGACCTAAATGGGGTCCCTATCAGCCTTGATGAGGTTGAACACTTTAAAGATCTGATTGCGTCTTGGCGGTTAAATGAGATGTATCTCTGGAGTTGTCGAGTTGGCGCTCATTCGGGCTTAGTAGAGCGTTTGCGCGAGTTAACTGGCGCAGAGGTCTGGTCCAGTGGTCGATTGGTTGGTTCCGTCGGTGGCGAACTACAATGGGCGCTCGAGTCACCATTGCCGTATACGCCTAATGCGCCC
>JBMYRY010000156.1:0-6311 GCA_049602795.1 Bradymonadia bacterium | reverse complement strand
GCGGCGCAGCTGGTGAAGGCGGCGCAGCTGGTGAAGGCGGCGCAGCTGGTGAAGGTGGAGAAGGCGGTACAGTGGTTGATGCCGACATCATTGACACTGCGATTGGGGCAGGAGAATTCACTTTGCTCGCGGCAGCGCTGGATGCTGCCGGCCTGACTGACACACTTCGTGGCGACGGCCCGTTCACTGTTTTCGCACCAAACGACGCAGCCATTACAGCGTCACTTGAAGCGTTGGGCGTTACTGCGGAAGACTTCCTTGCTCGTGCGGACCTTCAGCAAATCCTACTCTACCACGTCGTTGCTGGCGCAGCCGTCGCTTCAACGGATCTCGACGCCGTTCAGGTCGTCACTACGGCGGCGACCATCTCTGCTGAGAACGCAACGCAGTTGTCTGCCATCGTAACGGCGGGCGAAGACGGGGTGAAGATCAACGGTGGACCTATGGTGACCTCGGCAGATATCCCTGCGACAAATGGTGTTATTCACGTGATTGACAGCGTGATTCTTCCTGCCTCCATTGCGGACCTTGCTGTTGCATACCCTGACTTCGATACACTCGTGGCAGCGGCGAGCGCTGCGAGCCTCGTTGAGACGCTCTCAACTGCGGGCACGTACACTGTGTTCGCGCCCACAGACGCTGCTTTTGTTACTGCGCTCGAAGCACTTGAGCTCACTGCAGAGGCGCTCCTCGCTGATGTCGCAACGTTGACGGGCATTTTGACCTACCACGCGCTTGGTTCAATCGTGCTCTCTACCGACCTCATGGCGGGAGACAACACCGTGACCACCCTCAACAGCGCAGAGTTGACGGTAAGCGTAAGTGACGACGGCGTAACGGCTGGACCTGCAAACGTCATCATGACGGATATTGTCGGTACAAACGGCGTTATCCACGTCATCGACGCTGTGTTGTTGCCACCGGCGATGTAAAGACCCAACCCTGACATGCCGGCTTTCGGTATGACAGTGACCTGAAAGGCGCCGGGCCTACCTGCTCGGCGCTTTTTTTATGTTCTCACATTCTCATTCGCGAGCATTGAGTTGGTGCTTGAATTCTTTAGCCGCCATGGCATACCCGCCGTTACCGCCATCAATGAAGTGAATGTGCTCGTCGTCGTCCAGCAACAGGCAGGTCATCAACGCGGTGGGGCTTTCAGTGAGACCAAAGATGAGATCGCCATTTTTGTATTGTGTCTCGCACCAATTTCGAAATTGCTTCGCCTGTTCTGGCGTTAAGTCACGAACGAATCGGTATACACCGTCGTATTTTTGAAAATCACTCCGCAGTACCAATTCCTGGAAATAGGGAATCTTTTTCTTCAATAGCAGTGCGATTGGTAAAAGAAGAATAATTTTTAGATGCACCGCGATAAATGTAAACCAGCGCATCAAGAATGGTTGCCCAGCCGTTCGAATTCGCCACTCAGTATAATAGTGCTTGGGGGGATAGGCGGGTCTTACTGAGTCAAGTGTCGCAGGACGAGTATCGTATGGATCCGTATCTTCCAGTTTGGCGTGTGCTTGTTTGAGTAATGCGACTTTGTCTTCTCCAGTTGCGAGTATGATCCCTGTGAGAATGGTGCCATTGTGGGCACGCAGGGGGTTCCATCTACATTCTAAACCATCGGAGAGTGCCGTATTATGTTGACTTACTTTTGGTAGGGGCAAACTGTCCACCGGAGCGCCACTCTTTAGCCATTCGTCCGATACAGCAACCCCATCACCAACGAACATGAACATGACTTGTTTATCGACTAAACAGTATTTCTTTAGGGCGAGTTCATAGCCATGTTTTGCGAATTCCTCTACCGTCCAAACACCAATCCTTAAGGTTAGAGAAAATTGTTTTTCTGCCGTCAGCTTCAAATGGGATAGCGCGCTGAGCACTGCTTCTCTGCATTGTGATGGCACTGAGATCAACGAGCCATCGCCACCGAATTGGTATGCAATCCGGTGTGGTTTGCAGGCGTTAATCAAATGAATGATGGAGGCTGCGCCTAACGTGTTGACCTCTTTATACTTTCCTGCCTCAATCGCCTTGGTTGATCCCATGATGTCAGTGGCAATGACCAGCCAGTCTGGGGGAATGTTTATGCCTTCGTCCTCAGAAAACAGGTCGGGAAACTCCGTTACTGTAGGCAAGCTTTCTAGATAGTCGAGACTTGAATTCATCGCAAACTCACCTTTTCAAAACAGAAGTTGGTCTCATTATTGTGGTTTCTCAGGCTCGATTTTTCAAGAGATCATACAGCAGTCATTGCCTGCGTTGGTGATGTGATGTCCCAGCCGAACAACTGAATGGAGTGAGTCCATGGCGTTAAGGTTAGTGAGGCGGTCTCACTAGATGATGGGTACGTGATTGATCTCGAAGCTGACCGTCAGTTCGTCTTGAGTAATGTAGAGGATCTCATCAGTCAGAAGCACGGTCCACTTCACGGTCCGATCGATTTTTCGTTCTAGTTCTTGTAGCCCTTTGGGGTCGATTGCACATGCCCGCAGGTCCTGTGCACGATAGATCTGTTTTGCCTGGAGTTGTTCGAGCAATCTTGGCAGCGTTTTGTGGCTATATACAATGACGTTTTGGGCGCGTTTTGCGGCTTTGTGGAGACGTTCTGTACTCGGGAGTCCCACGTCGATCCAATGGGTCATATTTCCGTTCAGGTCATGTTTCCACAAGGCCGGCTCGTCCGCATTGCATAAGCCTGCTTTTGACATGTCCACAGACTCATGAAAGTGGACACAATAGGCAATGATGCGGGTGAGCATATAGGCTAGGGTTTCTGATGGATGCTGGGCAACCCTCAGCGTGACCTCTTCGTAGGTTTGATGATCTACATCCGCCAATGAGATATCAAATCGTCTTATGGTGGATGGCATTGCCAAATCGATGCTCCGGTACATTTGCCCATTTATAAGATGTCCTGAGTCTAGCCAATTAGATGATGCACATACAATGACATCGCGTTTCTGATTGCCGCGCCTACTGTGACGCAGTCTTGATGCTTTCATCTTTCGCTTAACTGACCCGACGCTGCTCTCAGCGATTTGTTTTATAGCAGGCTTTGCTGGAAGTTTCGATTTGCCAAGGCCTTTTGGTTTTCATTCTTGTGAGAAAATCTTTGCTTGTGATAGGTTCCGCAGCGATCTTAAATCATTGGGGGATCAGAGCATGCGCTTTTTGGGTATCGTGATTTTTGTAGCAGTCTTCGGGATGTGTTCCGGGTGTGAAGACTCGTCAAGTAGTAATGAGCTGAACGAAACGTCTGCCGATATGAGTCGGACGTTGACAGATGATGCTCGAGTGATTGAGCCTGAGTCTGATGCGATTCTCATTTCGGATGCTGGTGGTAATGTTGAGCTGGATGGTTCAGGCAATCTAGAATGTACACCCAATGCTGACGCCATTTGCGTCGATGACGGAACCCGACGGGTGTGTAATGAACAAGGGACTGATTATATAGAAGAGACGTGCGCCGAAGGGGAACGATGTGCCGCTGGTTCGTGTGCGCCCTCAGCGTGTCGTGTAGGTGAGCACATCTGTTTGGATGACCGAACGATAGGAGGATGTCGTCGAGATGAATCTGGATATATCCCAATTCGAACCTGTGATGACGACTCGCCCTGTGTGGATGGGCGCTGCAATTCAGGCTGTAACCCTCTAGGCAAAATCCCGTCGAATATCGGGTGCGAATATTGGAGTGTTGACCTGGATAATTATCCAGATCCATTTTCCAACGATCCGTCGTCCGTGCCTCATGCCATTGTCATCAGCAATACAAGTGAGGCACCCGCGTCAGTCACCGTTGAGGGACCAAGTGGGGTCACGCTCGTAGACCCGGAATTCGTTGTTGCTGATGGAGACGTACATGTCTTCACGTTTCCGCGATTAGATATCGATGGAACCGGCATATTTGACCGAGCGTTCAAAATTAGTTCCACCCAACCGGTCATCGTCTATCAATTTAATCCTCTTAATAATGAAGGCGTTGCGAGTAACGATGCCTCATTATTATTACCAAAGGAGGGCTTAGGGCGAGAGTATGTGGCGTTGAGTTGGCCATCTGGCGCCCCAATCTGTCTGGATATGAACCCTGACAATTGTTTACCCCCTCAAAGTGGTTACGTGACCGTCGTCGCAACGAGCGAAGGCTCTACTATCGTGAGAGTTACCCCAACGGTTCCCGTGGCCGCTGGAGATACATTGGCGGCAATGCCGGCAGGCATCGAGCAGGAAATCGTGCTGATTCAGGGTCAGGTATTGAATCTTCAGGCTGAGGGCGCGGATTTAGGTGATCTTTTCTCCCCATGTATGGCGAATGAGGACTGCCAATCGGGCATTTGTCTTGGCGTGTGTTTGCCGGGTGGCGAAGGTCAATCAACCGATTTAACAGGGACGGTCATTACTGCGAGCCAACCCATCGCGGTTTTTGGTGGGCACGAGGAAGCGGTGATTGGTGCTGATAGTCCGTGTTGTGCTGAGCACCTCGAACAGCAGCTTTTGCCAGTTGGAAGCTGGGGCACTCGATATTTAGCAGCGAGAACAGAACCTCGCGGTGGCTCGAATGAACATTGGCGAGTTGTTGCTCAAGCAGATGGTACTGTCGTTCAGACCATACCACCTCAACCAGAAGCCGGTGAATTCACCCTCAATCGAGGTGAATTCAAAGAGATCGTGTCGGCGGACTCATTCGAGATCACTGCGAGTGCGCCGGTGATGGTGGGCGAGTATTTGGTGAGTCAGGGGGCAACGCAAGACAATGTGGGTGATCCGGCGCTGATCATTACGCCACCCATCAACCAACTTCGAAGCGATTACCAGATCATTATTCCTCAAGGGTATTCCAGTAATTGGCTTACGATTGCTCGAGAAGCAGGCGAATCAATTACGCTGGATGGGATGCGAGTGGCTGATAACCTGTTCTTCTCCTTCGGTTCTAATGAGTATGAATTGGCATGGGTTGAAGTCTCGGAAGGGGTGCATTATCTCGAGAGTGAGTCGCCATTCTATTTGACCGTATATGGATACTCGGCTGCTGTGTCCTATGGGTATCCAGGTGGGTTGAATCTTCGTTCCGACGAACCCTAGACCTCAAACGACCACGAGCCGCAACGTTTTAACTGACGTCGTATCAAATTGGTATGCAAGATGCTTTTTCCAACGAACGGCGAGGTCGGCTGCGTCTGGACCAACGCATTGTCGGATACGGTCGATTTTCTTCCGTCCAATCGGTGTTCTCTGTGAATCAGACTCAATGGGGCACAGAGCCTATTGAACACGAACAGGTGGAGATGTCCATTGGACGAGCTGATACGTCTGGTCGCTTGCTCTATTGGGGCGATGTCGTTCAATGTCGCGTCCGACCCACCGGTGGGCTAAGTTATGTAGCAATCTTGGGTCCCATAGAAGAGCCGAACATCTTGGCTGACCTCAAAACCGGTGAGTTATGGACGCTCGACCAAAGGATATCAGATGGGTTGCTAAGCAGCTCAACGTGGGTGGATGAGATGGGGAGTTGGTCTCTTCCACCCAAGGTCTTAGCTCAACTTACAGACCTTGTGCCATCGGACCGCCCAATGCCCAAGTTGGTTGTCCTTTGGGCGCTCCTTTTCCTGACGGGCGGTTTGAGTATATCAGCCTTTGCTCAGCTCTGGCTGACAGGGGAAGCAGGTCCTGTTTTAAGTACCTTGGGTGGCGCATTGTCTCTGGCATTCTATTGGTGGTTAAGTCAGCGACGTTCAGCATGGATGACCCGCAAACATCTGATCAGGTTGACTTGGCAAATTGCGCTCACCCTTGCCACGGTGGGGGTTATGTATGGCGTACTCTTTGATGAAGAGATGTCCATTCGCCGGAGCATCGTCTATATGATGCTTGGGCTCTTCTTTGGAGGCACAGTAACGACGATTACCGGAGATATGCTTTCGTGGATTCGTGGCGGGTATGCCTCCGAGCTCCCAAAAGGGAAATGGAATCGTCGATATCCGAATCGGTGACGTATGTGAGCGCTACACAGGCATCTATTTCCGATTGTTACCTTCATTGTTAATCAAGCATGATGGGGGGTCTGGATTGAAAATTCTCTTCGTCTGCTTCGCCAAGAATTTATTCCGCGATATATCGAGTTAGGGCAAATCAACAACTTGATGAAGACAAGCCGCAAGAATGCGGATGGGCGAGCGTCTTATGGAAAATCCAGCGACCCGATATCGACGTTGAATAAATTTCGTCGGGTCTAAGAATAGGTTGGCACTATTTGACCAATCTAAAGCCATGTCGTGCTGCTGCATTCGTAGCAGCGTCATCGCCGC
>JBMYRY010000155.1:0-6315 GCA_049602795.1 Bradymonadia bacterium | reverse complement strand
AATCGAGTCGGCACGTGTGTGGATTCGAACATTGTGCATCAGTCCATCGTTGGCAGGTATCAACGGGTTCATCAGTTTTATCGCATAGAAGACTGCTGAGCGAGTGATGGCCTTTACGGCGTTGAGAGAACTTCGTGTCACGTCATCACTCTGGGTGAAGTCGAAGTTCACAGTGTTGTCGATTCGTTTGACGGTTAGGCTGATCGCGATTGGCGTCTCGTTTAAACCGTCACTTTCGAGATGTTCGATCGCCTGGACTTCTACTTTGGGTATTGTCCCGATCCATGTGTCGACCAAGTTTTGAGTGTAGGTAAGTAATGCCGCGTTGAATTCAGTCAAGATTTTCAGGGTACGATGTTCGGCCCATTCATGTAAACGCCTCTGAGCTGAGTCGTTCGCAGCAATCTGAGCTGCCAAGTCGGCGCGTCTTTCTCTAGGCAGTCGAGATGTCTCAGCAAAGCGGTCAATGATCGCATCATTCAGTTCGGACGCCTCGATGCGAAAGCCTTCGTCGAAAATTGTTAGCCCATCGGCAAAGCTCATCTGAGTCGCCACCGGTAAACTACCTGGTGTCACACCACCCACGTCTGAATGATGTGCGCGATTTGCGACAAAAAACTCAGGCGTTGTTTGCGAATGCATAAAAACCGGTCGCACGATGGTTACATCGGGTAGGTGAGTGCCACCCGAGAAGGGGTCGTTGATGATGTAGTCCGTATTGGGCTTTAATTTGCAACCTGATATCACTGCAGCAACACTCAATGGCGACGCACCTAGATGAACGGGGATATGAGCGGCGTGTGCGAGCATCTGCCCAGATGCATCGAAGATAGCGCAGGAGAAATCTCGTCTCTCTCTGATATTGGTGCTGAGGCTACTATCTTGAAGCACTCGCCCCATTTCTTCCGCGATGCTCATTAATTTCTGATGGTGAACTTCAAGACCTAAGCGAATCGAGGAGGTCTGTGGTTGTTGATGTTTACCCTTAGCTTTTTGGCAAACAACATCTCCGTTGTCGAATGCTGTAGCGGTCCATCCAATGCCGAGTACGAGCGTCGAATCATATGTACGAATCACCGTTGCGCCGCAGGTGGTGACGTCTGGGTTCGAAGTCGGGTTAGGGCGCAATGAGCCTTGACGTGGTGCACGCTCAGTGATGGTTTGCCGAATACAGATTAATTCGACTTCATGCATTCGGTTGGGGGTAAATCCAAAACGGTGTCGGAATTTAGTTTCGAAACGGTGTCGAAGAGAGCGTTTCGTTGTTCGACCGTCTATTTTAAGACTAATCGTGTGTTCTTGCCCTATAAGTCGGCAGAGGACTGACCACTCGAGGATTTGTTTCTGTTGCCGAGCGCCTTTGGTGAGCGATTGAAGAATGGATGTTGTCCATGAAGACTCAGGTAGATGAATTGCGCGTTCGGAGACATGTTTTTGAGGTGCAATGGAAATGCCATCTGCCGAGAGTACACCTGCGCGGCGAGGAAAAATGACCTTTTCACAGCCGATTGCCTCTGCCAGGGCACAGGCGTGAAGGCCACCTGCCCCTCCAAAGGCAACTAGGGTCGTTTCTCGGGTGTCCACGCCTTGCGCCAGAGCGACTCTCCTACATGCGCGGGCCATTGTTTCCGTACAGGTCTCAATCACTGCACGTGCAGTGCTTTCGATGTCGCTTCCTAATTCCTGAGCGAGTTGTTGGATTGCTCGATGAGCATCGTCGACATGAACTGCAAACGTGCCTCCGAGGAGTTCGGTGACATGTCCGAGTACCACGTGAGCATCAGTCACGGTCGGAAGCCAGCGTTTTAATGTCTTCTGATGACCGTAGCAGGCAGGACCAGGCTGCGCACCAGCCGACTCGGGACCAACCTTGAGTATGCCTCCACTATCGACAAAAGCGATGCTTCCACCACCTGCACCGACCGTCTCAATCGGTAACATTGGCGTAGCAACTGGTAGGTTTATAATTTCATGATGCGTGCTGAGTTCCAGTTCATCAGAGATCAAGGCGACATCAGTTGATGTACCGCCCATATCAAAGCTCAATAGGTTGCGGTATCCGTGTCGATGCCCGGCTGCTTGAGCACCAATCACTCGACCCGCTGGTCCCGAGAGTACTGTTTCTATCGGTGTCTCCTGGGTTCGAATATGCGGCACGAGCCCACCAGATGAGGTCATGACATGGAATGGAGTTGTTGGAGGCAGTGCAGCGTACACTTCACCAATATAGTCGGATACTAAGGGCTGTATATAGGCATTTATCACTGTTGAACAGGCCCGCTCGTACTCTCGCTCCATTGCAGAAATCTCGGATGAAAGACTGACATTCAGGTCCGGGAATCGGTGCTGAATGGCACTCTTAATGCTGTGCTCATCATCAGGGAAAGAACAGGCATGGAGAAAACAGACGGCAACAGCGTCGCACAGGGCGAGCTTTGGTGTGAGTTCTTCGACGAATGTTGTCCAATTGACGAGTTGTCCGATCAATTCACCATCAACGCGTCGTCGACAGGGAACAGAAATGATCAAATCTGGATCGAGCAGCGTTGGGCGAGGCGTCGGCTCTAGTTCATACAAGTTGGGACGAGCTTGACGACCCAGCCGGAGAATGTCTTCAAAACCCCGATTGGTAATGAAGAGTACTCGACCGCCTTTCTGTTCTAGGAGCCCATTGGTCCCAACCGTGGTCCCATGCCGACAGCCCTTGATTTGCGCCATCTCACATTGTCTCAGGGCATCGAGAATTGCTTCCGCCGGTGCGTGGGGCGTTGATGGCACTTTGAAATGGCGAATGAAGTGACCGTTTCGACGAATCACACAGTCCGTGAATGTGCCCCCTGAATCAATTGACACTGAGATTTTTTCGTCGTTAACCACAGCTTCTTATCCTCGTGACGGGGGATTCACCAGTCGATCGGTTTGGAGAAAACCCCAAACCCGCAGGTGCACGGGTCAATGATTATCAAGACCTAAAAAATTTTCATAGAGACAAGCGACCGGAATGTGTTTTAAGTTTCACACATGTATTTAGGAAAAGTAATCGGGACGGTTGTCGCGTCAGTCAAGTACCAAGGGCTCGAAGGGGTTCGACTGATGATCGTTGAGAGTCTAGACGAAAACAAAAAAATGCTCGGTGATCCTCATGTTGCCGTGGACCATCACTTTTCTGGTCCGGGAGATGTGGTCTTTCTAGTAGGGAGTCGGGAGGCAGCGTTGGCTTGCGACCCTACCTTTGTACCGGTTGATGCTGCGATCGTCGGATTCGTTGACCGGGTGAATCACCAAGGGGCCGATACATGAGGTTGGCGCGAGTCGTGGGAAATGTTGAGTCAACCATGAAGCACCCAGATTATCGGGGACAGACGCTACTGCTGTGCAAAGTCGAGGCTTTTCAAGGCAATGCTGAGCAGCGTCCGGTGATCGCACTCGATCGTGTTGACGCCGGCGTGGGGGACCGAGTTCTTATTTTGACTGAGGGGACCGGTGTTCGACAGTTGATGGGCGGTCAGCCCCCTGTGCGAAGCGTCATTGTGGCGGTGGTCGATCGAGTTGATACAGTATCTGAGTCATCATGACGATTGAATCTTCGCTCCGACGAGAGCTCATTCAATACTTGAAGCGGATTGACGCCAGAGGATGGGTCGCAAATCACGACGGGAATGTATCATGTCGTGTTTCGGCTGGGCGGTTTCTTGCGACACCCACGGGAATGGCGAAAATTGATATTACCGAACAGGACTTGATCGTCGTGGATATCGAGGGAACGGTGATTCGGGGGCAAAAGCGGATATTCAGCGAATGGATCCTTCACCGAACGGTGTATGAATCGCGTCCCGAGGTGAATGCTGTGGTGCACGCTCATTCGCCGTTCGCGACAGCCCTTGGCTCGGCTGGGGGTACCTTACCCCATCCATTTCTGCCAGAAGCTGTAGTTTCGCTTGGACCGCAGATTCCATCAGTGCCTTTAACGATGCCGGGACAACCCGCAGCCGATGCTCTGCGTAGCGCGCTGGATATTGGTCAATCGTGTCTTATCGAAGGCAATGGCTCACTCGCATGGGGGCGTGAGTTGGAGCAAGCGTATTTGCGAATGGAGTTGGTTGAACACCTTGCCCGGATCGCTCAGCTTGCTCAGCCGAGTGGCGGGGTAAAACGGCTGCCCGAGGATATGATCACACTACTGGTCAAAAAGCATGTTTCCGCTGGTCTGGCAGCACCGTCTGTTGCCCGGAACGCAGAAGGTGTTCACACTGTTGATCTTGCAGAGAAAGTAGGACGGCAATTGGCGGTAAACGCGGTTAGCCTACCGAGTGATGAACTTGCGGCCATGATCACTGCGGTGACAAGTCACACACTCGATGAGTTGAAAAATGAAAAATAAAGGAAAAGTTAAGAGAAGACTTGTGCGTGACGCAATCCGATGTTAACTAGCCGTTCACGGCTTCGTAGCTCAATTGGTTAGAGCGAGCGACTCATAATCGCTAGGTTCGGGGTTCGATTCCCTGCGAAGCCACTAACCCTCTCATAGAGGGTTTTTTTTTATGCGCAAACGAAGGACGAAAAACACGCCGTCCTGCCTATGCGAGCCGACGTCGTGAGGTCTCGATGCGAAGAATTATCCGTGAAGAGTTTTGGAATCTCCCAAACATACTCACGTTGTGTCGGATTGCGGCAATACCATTTGTTATGTTGTTAATTTGGCGTGGAGCACCCAAGGACTGTGTCCTTGCTGCTTGGGCGTACTCGCTCGCGGCCGCCACCGATTATGTGGACGGTTGGTTGGCTAGAAAATGGAATCAAGTGACTCTGATGGGGCGACTTCTTGATCCATTAGCTGACAAATTGATGGTCATGGGCATGTTGATCATGCTCGTCACATTGATGCGAGTGCCCGGCTGGCTGGTGGTCGTCATCCTTGCCAGAGAAATGACGATTAACGGACTGAGGTCAGTTGCCTCCATTGAGGGTCTTGAAGTACCTTCCGATCGTTTGGGTAAGAAAAAGACTGCACTCCAAATGATCGGTGTGATGTGTCTACTCGTACACTATCCATATCCGGTACACTTCTTTTCATTCTACGTAGAAGTGGTGGATTTCAATCGAGTTGGTTTGATTGTTCTGTCTGGCTCAGTGATCATGAGCATACTTAGCGCGATCAATTATTTTCGAAATTTTTTCATCGCATTAGAAAAGCATCGAGAAGATGAGCATGAGGGAACGACGAATTAACGATGAGTATGATGTTGTCGTGGTCGGCGCTGGCTTGGCCGGACTGACGACTGCGATCGGGTTGGCGGAGAGCTATCGAGTTGCGTTGATCACGAAAGAAGACCTTCTCGAGTCCAACTCCAGATATGCCCAAGGTGGGATAGCAGCAGTTGTTGGTGATCAAGACTCTGTGGAATCGCACATCCAGGACACCATAATCTCTGGAGCGGGCTTATGCGACCCCAAGGTCGTAGAACAGTGTGTCCGACTCGGTCCTCATGCCATCGACCGGCTTGTGAGAATGGGAGTGCAGTTTGATCGCAGGGGTGATGGTCGTTTCCAACTCGGCAAGGAGGGGGGACATTCTCATCGCCGAATTCTGCATTCTGGAGACTCAACCGGCTATGCGATCATCGATCCACTCGTGCGCGCCGCTAGGGCACACGAAAATATTAAGCTTTTTACATTTCATACCGTGATTGAATTGCTTCGGGCTGATGGCAGGATCTGTGGGGTTCGGTGTCTAGATGAATCCGAGCATTGCCTTGATCTTTACGGCAGACATACCATTCTCGCTACAGGTGGTTGCGGTCAGGTCTTTCACCGGACAACTAATCCTGGGGTTGCCACAGGAGACGGTCTGGCGATGGCACTTCGCGCCGGTGTTGCTGTGAAAGATTTGGAGTTCTACCAGTTTCACCCAACCTGCCTCGCACTAGACGGCGCGCCTAGATTCCTTGTGAGCGAGGCACTGCGTGGTGAAGGAGGCCGGCTAATTAATGGAGCCGGCGTTGCCTTTATGAAGGGGTATGACGAGCGCGCGGATCTGGCGCCTCGGGATATCGTCGCGCGTGCGATTCATCGAGAAATGGAGGTGCACCGTAGTCAGGTGTTTCTTGATATGACGCACCGAACACGGGATGAACTGAGACACCGGTTCCCATCCATTTTTCAGGTCTGTCAAGATGCGGGGCTCGACATATCTGTTGATCCGATCCCGGTATCCCCGGCGGCTCATTATGCCTGTGGTGGCATTCAGGTGGACGAATGGGGCAACACAAATGTTGAAGGTCTATCGGCGGTGGGCGAAGTTGCGTGTACTGGTCT
>JBMYRY010000154.1:0-6323 GCA_049602795.1 Bradymonadia bacterium | reverse complement strand
AAGAATAAGACCCATAAGAAGCGAAAGACACAGTCCGGCACCGAGAAACCTTGCCGCTTCCGTACTGTTTTTTGCACCCCACGAACGACCGATAAAGCTTGCCATCCCTACCGTGAATGAGCCGAATAAGGTGGTGCTGATCCAGCCGATCGGTCCGCTAATTTGCATCGATCCAAGCGCAACTTCGGAGTATTTAGCCAAGATGAGCCTGTCTGTGATGAAGACCATCGTGGTCAAAAGCCCCTGCACAAGAGCGGGTAGCGCTAAACTAAGAATCGCTCGATATGAGGTGCTATTCGACGAAGTCATCGGCAAATCAGAGCAGGCGCTCTACTACGATATTCGCCGTGTTTGAAGCACGGACACGGTCAGACACTGCGTGAGTCAATTGGATGTCTGATTCAACCTCAGAGTCTTGGATGTCAGCAACTTCCACTTGCGTAGAACGAAGTCCACCAAACCACCATCGATGGTCTGAGATCAGAAGCCTATCGCCGTGCCTAGCGCCGAGCGAGGTTGCCAGTGCCGATGAGATGGTAACCAGCGGTAACCCGTCGTCTGTGGCGGTTTGATGATCAACGAAAGTGACCTTTCGCGTTTCATAAGTCCGAGCGGTGGCATAGACCTCCATCGGGTTATTGGAATGTGTCTTGGCAAAGTGCGTTGAGGTGTCATACGTCAAACCGACAATGTCTGCTCTTTGCTTCGGTCTTGTGAACAGGGTTACCACCACACCAAGTACAAGTGAGACGCTTATTCCATAGAATGCTCTGGTAAACTTGTAGGCTTTTGCACCTTCTAGGAGCGTACCATCAGCTGTAGTTCTCGGAATGCCGTGGGAGAATGGGGCAACAAGCTCGGGAAAGAAAATGGACAAGAGGACGAGTCCAAAGCCTCCCGCTAGTGTCGCGACGGCTGCTTGCGACGTAAATCGAGGCCACAGAAAGGCGAGGAGTAGCGCAACGACAAGTGGCGGGGTAACCGCCGCGGTGAATGCGCCGTGGGCGCTGTAAATTGAGCCAAACGTGTCGAAGACCGGTACCAGTCCTATGCCGATGAGCGTTGCCCCAATGGAGGTGTATCGCGCTACTTGGAGATAATGTGAGTCGGCTTGTTCTGGCTTGATGTATGGGCGGTACACATCATTCACACAGACGGCGGCAACCGCCGTGATGAGGGTATCAACCGTGGACATCAGGGCTGCGGTCAGTGCCGCCATCACGAGACCAAAAACACCAGGCATGGCAATGATGTCCGAGACAACGAAGAAAATGCGCTTTGGATCGACATCTGGGCTAATCATACCTGAGGATTGCATTGCACTACCAATCCACCCACCGGACGCCACGACGATAGCTGCAATCGGCATGAGGATAGCAACGGTTGCGAGTAATGCTTTCTTGCCCTCGTTCACACTCTTAACGGATAAGAACCGCATCATGACCCCTTGGTTGAGGAAATAGAACACAGCTGTGTTCGCAGCGGCGTCCTGCCAAAAGATACCGACGGTAGAGAATGAGGAGTCTGAGTTTAAATTGGTAAAGGCCATTCGGTGTTCAGGTTTGAGTGCACCCCAAAACCCTCCAAATCCGTCAAAATAACTGAAGCCGAGCCAAAGAATGAGCAGGCCGGTGGCGAAGAGCATGACGCCTTGGAACAAATCGGTCACGATCACTGAAGTCTGACCGCCCCACGTGACGTAAATGGCAGAAAAACAAGCGACCCCGATTGCAGCAGTTAGAACGTCCACTCCAAGAAGATAGTGGAGTGCTTTGCCCATGGTGTAGAGGTTAATGCCCACATATCCGATTAAGTAGACAAGGAGCATTACGGTCACAGTTAACCGAGCCGTTCCCCCAAAACGTCGCTCGAAATATTCGGGAATTGAAACTACTCGTGAAAAGAAGATGATTGGAAGCCAGCCAAAGAGAAAGAGAGGCACCCAGAACCAGTCGTTCAAGTAAGAAAGACTCGAGGATACTCCGTACTGATAGGCAACCTTGCTATATTTGACAAATGAGTACGAGCCTACGGTAGTGGCGACGAGCGACATGGTAATGAACCACCACGAGAATCGTTGCCCACCGAAGAAAAAATCCTTGGTCGAACTTGAATGCCGTCCAAACCAAATGCCTAAACCGAGGATCGCGATGAGATAGCCAATCATGATGCCGTAATCCAAGCCTCGATTAAATTGACCGGTTTGAAGAGGCTCAGAGACCGAGACTGGGGTGTGGGGGCTCATGGGAGCTACGAATTGGAGGTACCCTTGAATGCCGGCGAGCAGAAAGAGACCACCGAATGCCAGGACAAGGTTACGGCGTTTAGGACCCGCCTCGAATCCGATAAACCCGCCGCGGACACCAAAGAAGATGCCACCGGCGAATATTAATCCACCTAAGAAGTACTGGTAAAGAAATGGGGCAAGTGAGTCCATGGAGGGAAACTAAACTGCCCTACACGGAAAGGCAAGCCTAACGCCGGGTATAGGCAATTCGGTCTAGAAGAGGTCGGACGTCGAGCATGAATCAACGATGATTGCGTTTCGATTGCTGTCAAAGGCGTTGAAACCGGCTCGAGAGGGCGAGTAGAAGATGCACATGTCATTGGTACCCGGACGGAGCGCATTATTGCTTTCCCATTCGATGTTGACCAGATTCAACGCGCCGCATCCCCAGATATCACAAATGACTTCCGCATCATTTTCCTGAAACCCTAAAGCGGAGAGATTGTCGAAGTTACATCCACCGAGCAGTCCGCCCGAGCAGACAGTGTCTTCGAGCTCTTCGAGACCGCCAATGCTGAAAACGGTTTGCCCATTTGCCGTGAGGGTAGCCGGTAGATTTAGCCGTGCGCATCCTTGAGGTTGCTCATTAGAAACGGAGCGATTCCAACAAACCAGGATTTCGTAGAGTACCCGACCCAGAGTATCCTCCATGTTCGTACTTGAACTCTGGGTGTCACAGCCGACGCACACGCCGCAATCTGCACAGTCCGAGCCAGGTGCGCAGGAGGCCCCGGTGGTATTTTGCGGGTGTCCCGCTTCGTCACAGTAGCCGTCGTTAATCCATGAGTCATCGCTCTCGTCCCGGAGACCGTCATTTTCGCCGCAGGTGTTTTCGCAAAGATCCGCCGGCGTAAAATTGAAGTTTACGTCTGCGACACAAAATCCGCCATCGCTACAGACGGGGCGGGTGGCATCGGCTGAGCAAGCAGAGTCGCTCTGACATTCAACGCATCGGTTGTTCTTGCATGAGTAGGTGCTTGCACAGTCGCATGCGTCTTCGCACGGACCGGATAAGCTCTGGTAGCAAAGTAAGTCGGAGCTACACAGTCCCACTTCGCAAGTAGCGGTCGGACTGCATTCTCCCGACGCCTGACACGCTTCACCGTCCTTGATTCGGCACTCTCGTAGATCGAGGTTGCAGTATAGGTTTTGGGATGCTGCACACTCTGAGTCGTTGCCGCATGGCGCCCGTGCGGTGCCGACGCAGCTTCCATCAACGCACGAGTGACCCCGTCGAGCACACTCATCGGTCACGCCGTCGCAGTCATCGTCGATGTTGTTGCAAAGCTCAATGGTGGGGCCCCGCCCGTCGGGACAGAGGGTCATCATGGGATTACAGATATTGTCGGCACCAGAACAGTCTTCATCGATGCCGTTGTCACAGCCATCCAAGCGACCCTGGTGTACTCTGGGGTCACCCTCATCGCAATCGATCCCCAAGCATGGCGCAATAGCCATCGGACCATACCCATCCCCATCACGGTCACCGGGACAGGCGATGCCGCGGGCGAGGTCGGAACCGTTACAGTCCTGGTCGATGTTGTCTCCGGGTAATTCTCGTGCCCCAGGGTGAATTCTTGCATCATTGTCGTTGCAATCAAAGCCAAGACAGCCGTCGCCACCATTTCCGTACCCGTCGCCATCGTTGTCAACACAGTCGGTGCGGCACTGAGTGAACTGACCATCACAATCTTCATCGATGGTGTTCGTACACACGTCTGTTGCCCATGGGTTCACATTTGCGTCGTTGTCATTGCAGTCTGGTCCGTAACAACCAGAACCTACGCCAAATCCATCACGGTCTCGGTCTTCGCAGTTTGCGAGACAGGGAAGGTCACCGCCTTTACAGTCGTCATCGAGCATGTTTCCGCATTGTTCGGCACGGCCTGGATTGATCATCGGGTTGTTATCGTCGCAGTCGTTGCCACGGTTACGCGGATCGCTGTTGCAGGCTGCGTTTTGGTAGCCGTCTCCATCAGCATCTTCACATTCCTTTGCGCAATCAGGGTCTCGAGCGCCAACAAGTCCGTCACAGTCATTATCTAGGGTGTTACTGCAGTCCTCACGGTTGCCAGGAGAACGCGCATTGCTATAGTCATCGCAGTCACCGCCTCGTGGGACGCCATTGGCAGAAGGGTTGCAGTATGCGGCTTGATAGCCATCGTTGTCACGGTCAACACAACCGCCAGGTGGCGTACCACCATTCATACCGCCATTAGTGCCGCCTTGACCGCCCGGCGCAGTTTCTACAACAGCATCAGATGCACACGCGAATACCACGCAACATGAAAAGATAATGGAAACAATCTTCATCGAGGGCCCCTTCAGTGTCAGTTCTTGCGATTAGCTGAACAATGCAATAAACGCGACTTTAAATCAAGTTCACCCGTCTTGTCGGCTTGCGCCCGTTACAAAGGCTTGCGCAGCTATGGCGTCTCAATCAGTTTTTGCTGGACATGGACTGACGGGAAGAGGTTACATAGGAAGGGGAATTTTCGGTAAAAATATGTTTGGAGAGTGATTTGAAGTACTCGATTGCAGTTCTGTCGTTTCTGTTGATGTGTCTCGGATGTTCATCCGACAGTGGTGGCGGTGACACCATGATGACGCCGGGTGGTGGCCAAGGGGGGGCAGCTGGTGGTCAAGGGGGCAGTGGCGGAGAAGGTGGTGGACCACCGCCGGCAATGCAAGGCGGCGGCTCACTACCCACTGACGTTGCTGATTGCGAACGCGGTTGCCTATCGGCAAGGCAGTGTGACCTTGACGAGTGTTTTTCAGATGTTGCCGGTCGTCTCGTTTCCCTTTGTACTCAGGCTTGTCAGTCGGGTGATCGTGCGGCATACGCAAATCTGGTGGGCGCGAGCTGTCCGGATGCCGGATATCAGGCTCAGAATTTACTGGGCATCACCAATGAATGCACCGGTCAATCCAGCCGTTGCCAAGAGTGTGCAGCAGAGGAGGCGTGCATCAATGGTGCATGCGGCGTATTTACCTGCACGCCCGATCAATTCGATAACGCTGGAAATGACGCGACATCCGCGGAAGTGATTGATGCTGTCGATACCGTGCTGGTCGCTCGATCAGTCTGTACTGGCGATGAGGATTGGTATTCTGTAAATGTGCCTGCAGGACAGAACCTCTTTATCGACACTGTATTTGTGCATGGCATTGGAGATGTGGACGTTAAAGTGTTCGACGGCGCGGATCCCGCGGTCCAACTTTACCAATCTGCCTCGGCAACAGACAATGAGAGCTTGGTGATTCCACCGACGAATGACGACCGTACCTTTCTCATCCAAGTGTTTCCATTTCGCGATGCTCAGAACACGTACGAGCTTCACTTGAATTTCGATGTGCCGTTGGCAATCTGCACAACCAATGCTCAGTGTCCAATGGGTGAGGAATGTAACGCAAATGCATGCGCACCCATTCCGCCGTGTTTCTCCGATGATGATTGTGGGTTTGTTACTTCAAAATGTGATGTCGGTTCGGGCATTTGCTACGAGTGCCTAGTCACAGAAGATTGCCCGAGTGGCGTCTGTAACAATAACGAGTGCGTTGACTGTATTGGTGATGGCGATTGCGAAGTTGGACGTTGCCTCGAAAACGAATGTGTTGAATGTGTGGACAATAGTGACTGTCAGGCGGGCAATGTGTGTCTTGGATCTGTGTGCGGGCCAGAATCCTGCTTGGATAGTCTCGAACCCAATAACAGCGAGGAAACCGCAGTGCCGATTAACGCCGGGTCTCCGTATGACGTTACGATTTGCAGCGACAAGGATTACTACGCATTCTCGATGCCTCAGGGGCAGGCATTTGTCGTCGAGCTTACATTCCTTCACGGGGATGGCGACATCGACGCGACCTTAAAGCAAGGTGGTGAAACCGTTGTGTCGGCCGTGTCTACCGACGACAACGAGTCCTTGTTTGTCCCAGCTCGGCTCGCCGGGGGCGACTATGTGCTTTACGTGCGTAGACTTGGTTCAGGTGCAGAAGACCGGGCCCCGGACCAGTCGTACACAGTTTTCGTGAATAG
>JBMYRY010000153.1:0-6327 GCA_049602795.1 Bradymonadia bacterium | reverse complement strand
GGTCTTCGTAGTATGTAGCCAACTGGTCTCGGATACTCTGATTTCTCGAACTCGCAACGAGGGTCCATCCTCCGCCATCGGTACGCTGGTCGCAGTACACGCGACGTGTCTCAGCTGCACCCGGCGGCAAGATATCATAGACACCACTCTGTCGTTGGTCAGCATCCAGAGCGTCTTTACAACTTCGATACACATCGCCACCACCCGTGCTGAGGCGATTCGTGAACCAAGCCCGCTCCCAGTCTCCGGCAGCATTCAAGTTTGTCCGGGTACCGCACCGAAAACCAGCCATTAAGCGCGCGTTCTCAGTATTCCAGCAGAGACGACGACTTCGGTTTGGATCGCCCAACGTATCACAACGATTACGAGAGACACCGCTACCCGGTTCAACGAAGCCCATACTCCAGTTATTGCTAAAGTACCAATCGACATCATTATGCCGATTGAGTTCATTGTTACCGTCTCCAGTGTCAACAAGGACCTCATTTCGGACCCCCTGCGCCAGAAGTGTCCAGTTTGCTGCGCCAACAGCACGACACCCGAGCATCAATTTATCGCCGTTACATCGCTGTTTGATATCCGCAAGAGAAAGATTACTGTCGCTATATCGGCTGCTGTAACATTGGTACCAACCAAGCAACCGAGAATCGGGAACATTTTCTTGAATACCCGAGAATTGGAATAGGTCCCCTTCGCGGCGACCATGCGTAGCCATATAGCCGATCAATTGCTTTGAACCGGCGGTCATGGTGTCTCCACCATCTCCCCAGTCTACGTCAGCCATCCACAGTCGCCCAAGACCAAAGTCCCGATATCCGAGGAAGGGTTTATCTTCCTGCCACCCACCCAAAAATGTGACCTCGGCCAGGTTGCCAATATCGTAACCGCATCCACTAATTCCTTCGAGTTCTCCAACTTCCTCATTCGCCAGCCAGAAGACATTACGCCCGTTGAGGCGAACTGGTGGATTCACATTATCGCCACAATTACCGAAGCGATCGCCCCGTGGGAAATTCGTTTCGAACAGATCATTATAAAGCTTATACGACGTACCAAACTCGGAGATAATGATCCCACCTGCGCGAACATAAGAACGAACCAAACCAACGTCATAGGCTGCCATGCCATCCCGAGTCACAATGAATGTCTGAGTTTGATCGGTTGGTTCGCATCCCGACTCGACTTGTGCCGGCAAACCACCGTCCCGCAGTACAATATCAAGGTCGAGCGAGATCTCACCACATACAAGCACTTGTGGTCGATAAACCGGCAAGTAGACTTCGGGCTCCGGAATCACGTCACAAATGACTGAGCCATTTGGGTCGAAACCAATGACAAATTGATTCTCTGGGCACAATTGGTCACCCGCCCGGCTGATGCCGCATTTGACGAGACCGTTTTGGTCAATGCCAATCACCGATTGACCCGCAGGGCAATCCAGTGCTGGTATTGCTGTCAAGCCTTGCTCATCCTTTCCGCATACCGGCTGCATCTGAGCGTCCCAGCCTCGAAAGAACTTACCCGCATCGCAAGTCACCGATGCACATTTGGCATCGCCATTATTGTCGGTACCATACATGACCGAGCCCGGAGGACACCCATATGCCGGCTTGGAGAGAAGATTTCCATTGCCATCAAACACCTGGCGGTCACGAACGAAGATTCCTCCTAGTCCCGCAGTTAAACGTCCTTCAACCCCCGATTCAACATTTGCGCCCGCGACCACAGAACCAACTGCGGTCACACTCTGTCCAGAGACGCGACCAACCGCTGTGATATCGCTCGCCGACTCAACGGCGCCTGTTCGGATGGTCCCGATGAAGCTGGTGTTGTCACCGACATGAACATTTTGTCCCAACACCAAAGCAGACTCAACATTCACTCTATTGTTCGGTCCCGCAAGATTGGTGACTGCAGCATTGGTTGCGGAAACCGCATCGAAGGAAGCGACCGTTCCAGAGATGCCTTGAACAGTCGTTTGTGCACCCGTTACCGCCAAATTCCCACCAACGGAAAGGGCGCTATCAACAACTACACCATGATCACGATGCCCTAATCTCAATGGACCGTCCGCTTCGGCTCCATCCGCCGGTCCCACCCAAATGCGAGCATTGGTCCCCGTCCACGTGATCGCCCCATCTGGTCCAGGGTCTGCAATCGAGAGTTGGTTGACGCCAGTGATGTTATTATTGTTCATTTGAAGACTAGCTGCGCCGCCAGCTGCACTTGTAAAACTAAGACTTCCTCCCTGAAATACGTAGTTACCAGTCGTCGTATCGTCCTGATTACGTCGGAGGAATGGTGGATCTTCCTGGTCATCAAGCTGCGTCAAGACAACATCAGCTAAATCTGCAAACCCGTCTTGTGTTTCAACCATGACCACATCACCCGGAGGTCCTTCTGGTCCTTGCGGTCCTTCTGGTCCTTGAGGTCCCTCCGGACCACGTAATCCAACATTTGATCCGACCCACTCACCGCGACCGTTGATTACAGTCCCAACGCCAGGAATCGCAACACTGTCGGGAGAGATCTGTCCGCGCACATCAAGCGCATACTCGGCAATCATCGCTGCCGGTACTTGATGAAATGCAGTTCGAGGTTGCAATTCAGGCTGGTTGTCAATTGAGACGCCCAGATACACGACGCCCCGCTCGAATATCAGAGGATTTAAAGGATCAACCGCGCCGATATCAATCTTGTAATACCCGTCGGTAAATTCGACGCCCAAATGACGCTCATCAAAAAACGGTAGAACGGCGTCGATAGTCTCGTATAGTCGTACCCGGATGTCATGCACGCCTTCAACGGGCACCCCATCATTGGTCATGACAACACCTTCTTGCGTCACGATGGCTGGCAAGCCCAATGCAGAAGAGGGTACCAACAAAGCGACACATAGAGCGGTCGCGAGCAGCACGCTAATTTTTCGCGCAACTCGACGCGACCGAGTGGCTGTCATTTCTCTATCCATCATCATCATTTTCCCCCAAAAGACTTATTATTCAATCTTCCCCGTCAACATTCACAAGCACCGGTACTTGTCTCCACAAGCGAGCCACGCATAACTCGACTACGGACAATACTGTACCGGATCGCATGCTGAAGGATCTTGGTTCAAATTTGCCACCTCAGGGCAATTATCCACAAGGTTCGGTATCATATCTTCGTCTGAATCCAACAATTCGGGCACCACCCCGTCTCGAATAGCCACTGCGCACGCAAGACCAATTCGCCCAGCGGGCACTTGCAACGGATTGAATACGTTCGGACAGTTGTCGATACTATTTGGTACACCATCATTGTCGAGGTCACCCTTACACTGTTGGACAACCGGATCAGACAAGCTCTGCGTACCTGTACAATACATCGGACAGACGTCATCACCATCCACGACAGTGTCATTATCTGTATCGGTCGCTCTCAGCATGTTGCACAGATCCAAGATACTTCCAGTCCCCTCGACAGGTCCATTGGGCAACTCGCACCCATCGAGATAGTCTGGTGTCCCATCACCATCACTATCACTGAAAAAGTCCTGACAAGCATCTCCTCGTAGATGTCCGTCGTTCGCATCCGGAAAATTTCGATCTGCATTGCCTTGGTCAGGGTTGTAGACCGTCGGACAGTTGTCGAACTCATTCAAAATGCCATCGACGTCTAAATCACCGGGCGGAATGAAGTCATTATCACACACATCTCCAATACCATCTCCATCCTCATCACTTTGGTCGCTGTTGGAAACATCCGGGCAGTTGTCACAGACATCCCCCACGCCGTCGGGCGCAGGATTCCCGTCCTCATCGGTGTCAGTATCGCTCAAGACACGAGATGGATACTCCGGGCAATTATCAACCTCATCCAGTATGCCATCTCCATCACCATCGCCATTATCCTCTTCAGCCTGGCACACATCGCCCTGACCATTTCCATCGATATCACTCTGCATACCTCCCGGCACCGCAGGTGGATTGGGATGATCCGGGCAATTGTCATCGAAATTCGGTACGCCATCGCTGTCGCGATCGTTTGGATCAAACAGGCACGCATCTCCGACTCCATCATCATCAACATCTGCCTGGTCCACATTCGAAACAAAGGGACAGTTGTCGCACGCATCGCCGATTAGGTCACCGTCAGAATCCAAGTTCACCTCAGTAGCGACGTCCGGGCAAAAGTCTCGAACATCAGGAAATCCATCACCATCGGCATCACCTCCGAATGGCGTTGGATCACACGCATCGCCCACACCATCAGAGTCCGTGTCAAGTTGAGGACCATCTTCCACAAGTGGCGGATTGCTGACATCTGGACAATTGTCTTCTCCATCCGTTACACCGTCTGAATCCCGGTCGTTCACCATCTCTTCGCACGCATCACCAATGCCATTTAGATTTGTGTCTTCCTGAAACGGGTTTGATACATCAGGACAATTGTCAAACTCATCGAGAACATCATCTCCATCAAGATCATTCTCTGGTGCTACGGTGTCGCAGGCGTCACCAACACCATCATCGTCAGAGTCCAATTGATTAGGGTTCTCCACATCAATACAGTTATCGAGTTCGTCATTAATGCCATCACCGTCCGTGTCGCCGACAGCCGCCGCGTCAGCTTCAACCTCGAAGTCAAACGACACATCGGGGTTCAACATGGCGTCGACAGGCAGCACCTCGGCGTCGGGCATGGCATCAGGTAACATCGCGTCGATCTCAACTTCAGCGTCCCTGGACCCCGAGTCAGTAGACATGTCCTGGGTGACGACCGCGTCCACCACAACCGCTGCATCCATTTCGTCCTGAGACCCAGATGTCTCCGAATCACAGCCCACAAAAATTAACGCGAGCCCAAAAGCCGTTATGTTTAGCCACGATTGTGACATGCCCGTGCCTCCTCAGTTTTGACGGAGCTATCCCCTTGCTGGAAGGGTACTACAAGGTCACACGTCGGTACCAGAGGAAAGAGAAGTAATCAGCGGGAAATTAGGCAGAGATCTCTCAAAGCGGGTGGTATGTCTGGCACAGCTTGAGTTGGGCAATCTGTCTTGTCCATCAGCAATGTCTTCAAAGCCGGATCAGTGGCGCATCGTTTTGAGCACTCCAGAGAAGCAGAACGGCTATCACCGGTACCGATGCCTGGACACATTTCGGCACCCGCTAAGCACTGAATCAATGTCCCACATGCCCTGGCACATTGGTTTTTGGACGCAGTTCGCCGAACAAGGCGCGCGCTGGCGCCAGTGACGTCCTTCGTGGGATTTTTGGACGGTGGTGCGATGGAAGCACGAGTCGTTGGTTCCGGGTCTGGTAGATTCGGAACGCGATGGATGAGAGCCTGTAATTTCTCTGCGTTGCCCCGGGTATCCTCCGTCAGTGTTTTGAGCATTTCACCTTGCAGTTCAAGTTCCGTCTGTATCTCCCAACACAGCATCAAGACACCGAGCAACGAGGCCACGACAAACGCAGCTAATTTCTTATCCATCCCAATTCAACTCCCGAGTGACGAGTGTGCTTGATAGAAACCCCTGTTTCAGTTTACGTTGTCACACAGTCTGCGGGAGGACACAAGAGGAGCCAAACAGTTCATTTTAGCCGAACGTAAGTGGAATAAGTGCACCAATAATGCTAGCAATGCAGGTCCTATCGCCCCCAAAACAACTGGTAGCATGAACAAAAGGATAGAAAAGTGACAAACTGTTCTAAACCGAAATCTCATCGTTTCAAACGGGTATGGTCGTCCAGCGCCGCGATGTGTCTTCTAAGTCTCCTCCTCTGGACTGGATGCAGCAACGACACCTCATCGAGTGGCGATGCCGAAAGTATGGACGCCGCCGTAAGTACTGATGGTCTCGTGCTCCCAGGTCTAATAGACAGCGCGGTGAATCGAGACGGAGGTGCCAATCAACCTTTGGGCTACCTAGAAAGCTGCTCGGACAACGAAGACTGCCAAAGTGGATGGTGTGTTGCGTCACCCATGGGATACGTCTGTAGCCGAATCTGCTTCGAAAGAAACGACTGTGAGGACGGATGGAGTTGCCTTGTCGTTAGCAACACGCCGCCTGACATTACGAGTATTTGCCTACCTCCGACCAACCGCCTTTGCAATCTCTGCACCGTCGATCGCGACTGCCCAGGCGGACACTGCTACGAACTGGACGGGGAATCAGTATGCGGTCTCGATTGCGGAGATGAGGTGGAATGTCCGGAGAATTACACCTGCACCGACCTAAACGGCAGACAAACCTGCGTGCCAAACACAAACTCGTGTAGTTGCAATGCGGAGTCATCTGGTGAAATCCGCTTCTGCGAACGGAGTAACGAGTTTGGCTCT
>JBMYRY010000152.1:0-6358 GCA_049602795.1 Bradymonadia bacterium | reverse complement strand
GTAAAGCCAGCCTTAATTGCGGCATCTCCAAGAGAGGCGAAGTCTTCTCGATCTTCATTACCAGGTTCGCCGCCTTCGGCTAGTAAATCCACAAACCCCTGACAAGCGAACATGCCACTGCAGTCTAACTCGGTGACATCACCCGGTGAGTCTGATGAATGAACGGCTTGTATCACACCATCTTTAATGAGCAGATCCGTCGCATCAAGTTCACCTTCATAGGCACAGATCAATCGAAGATTTCTCAAGAGGACTGAGGATAGTTTCTTCATTGACCGCCTCCACTTGCACAGTAGAATAGAACAGCCATCCGCACCGCAAGCCCATTCTTAACCTGGTTCAAAATCAGAGAACGCGGACCATCCGCCACATCGGGACACAATTCAACCCCACGATTAACGGGACCAGGATGCATGATCATGGCATGTTGGGGCAATTGACTCAGGATGTGCTGATCAACACCATATAGTCGCCGATATTCGCGATCCGACGGAAAAAGCTCTTCAGATAATCGTTCCTTTTGTATGCGAAGTAGCATGACCACATCAGCATCCCTTATCGCCTCATCCCGTCGATATGAAACCGAGCAACCTAACGCTTCAATGCCCCTTGGCACCATCGTCGGTGGTCCACAAACCGTGACGTGTGCCCCCATCTTTGAAAAGCCAATAATGCCACTTCGCGCCACTCGGCTGTGCGCAACATCACCAATAATCGTAATCTTGAGCCCTTCCAATCGCCCAAAGTGTTGACGAACGGTGTAAAGGTCAAGAAGCCCTTGAGTCGGGTGCTCACGCGCGCCGTCGCCCGCATTCACAAATGATGCATCGATATGCTGCGTCAAGAGGTGAGCAGCTCCAGCAGCTTTGTGTCTCAACACGATAATGTCCGGACTATAAGCCGCGAGTGTCCTGGCTGTGTCGAGCAAGCTCTCGCCCTTCACAACGCTACTCGCGCTTCCACTGATGCTCAAGGTGTCAGCACTCAAACGCTTAGCCGCTAACTCAAAACTCACGCGGGTTCGAGTACTCGGTTCAAGAAATAGATTAACGACCGTTTTCCCCCTGAGCGTGGGTACTTTCTTCACCGAGCGTTCACTAATTTCAGCAAACGAATGAGCCGAATCGAGCAGCGCACGAATCTCATTTGGAGAAAGGTCACCTAACCCCAATAAATGCGTTCGACTCTCGGTCATGACGGTTTACCCTTTCGCCGAAAAATGGCAATACGATCTTCGCCGTCAGATTCCAACATCTTAACCTCGACGGATTCACTTTGATCCGTTTCGAGCGTCAAACCAACATAATCGGGTCGAATTGGCAACTCCCGATGCCCACGGTCGACCAAGACCAACAGACGTAACCAACGAGGGCGGCCAAAATCCATCACCGCATCCAATGCGGCACGGACCGTCCGACCGGTGAAGAACACATCATCAACAAGCACAACAAATTTACCGTCCACTTCGAATGGCACTTCGGTCACACCGACCTCTGGAATCGCAAGCCCCTGAAAGACATCATCCCGGTACAGAGTGATATCAAGCGCCCCGACATCGACATCGCATGAGGTCCGCTGACTAATCATTTCAGCCAAGCGTTCGGCCAATGGCACACCACGACTACGAATCCCAATCAAGGCCAAATTTGATAGGTCAGAACACCCACCAATCACCTCATCAGCCAAACATTCAATCATTTGTTGCAATTCGGACCCGCTAGAAACAACCCGAATCAGGTCTAAATGTGCCCGCCGTGAGTCTGACATGCTCTCAGTCCCCCTCGTATACCCGATGAACAGGTCTAAATAGACGCTCCCAACGGACCTTCTTCCAGGGCGTCCCCCAGCTAGCCGCACCGTTCCAACTCATCCACATAAACAACGCTTTACCCTTAATGGCTTCTACGGGTACGAAGCCCCAGAATCTCGAGTCTTGGGAATTGTCCCGGTTGTCCCCCATGACAAAGACATGACCCTTAGGCACGACCCAAGGATATGGTGCCGGAAGCTCAAAACCAAACGATGTAGGACACGATTGGGCTCTATCTCGGCCTTCAGCCCACCGCGAAGCGTCCGCCAAATTTACCGGTGGTACTAAGCTTGGTGATTCGCCACAATGAAGCGTAGAGTAGTCTTGCGTGGGCGCTGAAGCCTTATGGAGTGCCACGCCCGTTGGGCAGGTGTTTATGCCCCCCTCTCCGCCTTTGAAATAACTCAACTCCGAAAAATGCCTCTCACGAATGTCTGACACGGGTTCACCGTTTACGGAGACGAAACCGCCTCCAGGACCGTAGGGCATGACCACATCGCCCTCTACAGCAACTACTCGCTTGATGTAGTCCTGCTTTGGATTACATGGATACACAAAAACAATAATATCGCCCCGATCCGGATGGTCCCAGACAAAGCCGGTTTTCTCAGTGAACGGCACATGAGTGCCATACGCTAACTTGTTAACGAATAAGAAGTCTCCCACGGCTAAGGTCGGAATCATCGAACCACTGGGAATCGTGAATGCCTCAATGACAAATGCTCGTAGGATCAGCGCAATAATAACCGCAAGACCAACCGACTCGACGGTCTCGAAGAGTGGTGAATTCCGATGTGGGTTTAAGTGTTTGTCACAGACCGCCTCAAGCTCCGACAGACCTGCCTCGGCCTCACCTGCATCTCCTGCCGACAATATGATCCTTGTCCGTTCGAGAACATCGCGCATTGCCTGATGGTCCTCAGTTGACAACCGTTTCTTATAGCGTCTAACGAGACTTTCGACCTGTTTCTCTTGTCGCTTTAATGTTTTGATTGCCTTTGAACCAAACACCGCCTTAATCCGCCTTCAGTACAGCTAGAAAAGCCTCTTGTGGGATCTCTATGTTCCCCACCTGCTTCATGCGCTTTTTACCTTCCTTTTGCTTCTGAAGGAGCTTGCGCTTTCGCGAAATGTCACCACCGTAACACTTCGCTGTTACATCCTTTCGGACAGCTTTCACCGTCTCTCGCGAAATGATTCGGTTACCGACGGCTGCCTGCACCGCAACATCAAACTGTTGCCGGTTGATGGTCTTGCGTAAACGCTCGCAGAGCATTTTACCCCGCATGTATGCTCGGTCTTTATGTACGATGACCGAAAGCGCATCCACCACATCGCCGTTGAGCTTGATATCTAGCTTTACTAACTTTGACGAGATCAAACCGGACACCTCGTACTCGAAGCTACCGTATCCTTTGGTGATGCTCTTTAGCTTATCGAAGAAATCGTAAACGATCTCGTTGAGAGGAAGCTGATACGTCACCATAATACGAGTTTCACCGACGTAAGCTAAGTTGAGTTGAACGCCCCGTCGTTCCTCACAAAGCTTTATCACCGGCCCACAATACTCAGTGGGCACGTGTATCGTCGCCTTGATTACAGGTTCACGGATTTCAGCAATCTCAGCCGCATCCGGTAAGTCTGCGGGGTTCTCTATTCGTAGGGTCGCGCCATCTGTAGTATCCACTTCGTATACAACAGTAGGGGCGGTAGTAATGAGCGACATATCAAACTCTCGCTCTAATCGCTCCTGCACAATCTCAAGGTGCAGCAGACCCAAAAAGCCACATCGAAATCCAAACCCGAGGGCAGCCGATGTCTCGGGCTCGAATGCAAATGCCGCATCATTCAGCTTTAGCTTTTCGAGCGCCTCTCTCAACGACGGATAATCGGATGAATTGACCGGAAAGAGACCGCTGAACACGACTGGTGTCACTGGCTTAAAGCCACTCAATGACTCTGATTCCTCGGCCTTCGCTTTCTCAACAATCGTATCGCCGACTTGAGCATGTCTTACATCCTTGATGTTCGCGATCACAAAGCCAACATCACCGGACCGCAACATGGGGACGGCACACGCATGCGGTGTAAAAACGCCCGTTTCAAGGACATCAAATGTTTGCTGCGTCGCTTTCATATAGATTTTCGTGCCCTTTTTGACCACACCGTCTACAACACGAATCAACACGATAACGCCACGGTAATTGTCGTACCAAGAGTCGAAGATTAGCGCCCGGAGCGGGGCGTCGTCGTTCTGTTCAGGCGGTGGAACATAATCGATCAGCGCCTGTAATACAGACTCCACTCCGACCCCTGTTTTCGCGGACACGTGAAGAGCGGCACTCGTATCCAAGCCAACCACTTCCTCAATTTCAAGCTTCACTCGGTCGACGTCTGCCGCGGGCAAGTCAATCTTGTTCAGGACAGGCACGATTTCCAAATCATTGTCGAGTGCCAAATAAACATTAGCGAGCGTCTGCGCTTCCACCCCCTGTGAAGCGTCCACTACGAGTAAAGCGCCTTCACAAGCCGCTAAAGAGCGAGACACTTCATACGTGAAGTCCACGTGACCGGGCGTATCGATGAGATTAAACTCGTAAAGTTCACCGTCATCCCCCGTCCAGCTGAGACGCACAGCCTGCGCCTTGATAGTAATTCCCCGCTCCCGTTCCAAGTCCATCGAGTCTAGGAATTGGGCCCGGTGCTCTCGATCCGTCACCCCGCCGGTAAGACTCAAAATACGGTCAGCCAGAGTGGATTTACCATGATCGATGTGGGCGATGATTGCGAAATTTCGAATTCGGCGCGTCATATTCTTCCCGTGAGTTTTCTAGTCTTGTCTCGTCACGCTATCGCGCCTTTTCTTTCAGTACAAAGCGTGCCAAGGTTCGCCGCATTATAGTCGCGTAACGAAACAATGCAACCCGCACGTGCAGAACAATAAAAACGGGGTTGACTATGAGTCCACAAGGGGTCATCAATGAGTATGTATTTTGAGGAGGTTCAAATGTATCGATGGCTCATAGTCTCCCTGCTCTTCTTCGGCTGCGGCGGCTCCCAGAACAAGGAGTCTGAGGCGTTGAAGCCAACCTCGGCGGAAGAAGTGGACTTAAACGGCGATGGCAAAGCGGATGCGTGGAAGCACTTCATTCGTCGCGATGGCAAACTCATCATGGTCAAAAAAGAAATCGATCTGAACATTGATGGAAAAATCGACGTTTGGCGACATTACGACGAAAACGGAGATCCCGTTCGAGACGAGATGGATATGGACTTCGACGGAAAGATTGATTCAACGGCACACTATAAAGACGGAAAAATCATCCGGAAGGAAATCGACCTCGCCTTCGACAAGACGCCCGATCAAATTAAGCACTACAAGGAAGGAAAAATCTCCCGAGTAGAATGGGATTCAGATAACGACGGCAAGCTTGACTACTGGGAAATCTACAAGAAAGGAAAGCTCGTTCGGAAAGGTATCGACGGCAACGGAGACGGTGAGCCTGATCCGGATAAATGGGTCGACATCGAGGACGAGTCTTAACACCGAGTCAAGCGGGCTTTTTTTCAGTATCGAGTCACAAAGCCCCGAACTTTTGCAGTACCTTTTCTTCGGATCTGCTTTTGGAACTGGCGTGCTTCGTCCATGGAGGCAAACTTCCCAAGACGTATTCGATAATATCGCCCCTTCTCCGGAATATCTGCCAACACGACATTTGGTTTCAAGCCATGCGATCGAAGTTGCGCTGAGTACTTATCTGCTTCTGCCTTGTCGGTCACGGCTTTGACCTGAACCGTAAAGAAATGACCATGTTCCTTGGCTTTACTTGACTTGCGAGCCTCAGCGATCTGAGTGACTCGGACCGGCGTACTCGTACCCTTGGCAACCGCTGGTTTTGAAACCGGCGTCCTATTTTTTTGCGCTTTGGTTGCGGGCTCCTCTTGTGGAACCGAGTTGCTCTTGGATGTAGAAGCTAGCTCACCATCCACGGATGCCGCCAGTTCGGACAAGTTCAACGGTGTTTCATTCCGGACAACCGGCTCAAGCGTTTTGACGTCGACTTTCTGCGTCGACACCTGAATACGTTCAGCAATCTTTGGCTTGACTGGCTTACTGTCTCGCTTAGACGCTTTTGTCAGCCGAGCGGGGACCGCGGGCAATGCAGGCAACTCAACCTCTACCCTACCCGAGGGGCGCCCCGTACTCCGGGACTTTAATTTTGGCAAGCGTCGCACTTCAGCCACAGAGTTTGCCTGGCGTCTAATTGCAACCGGTTCAGCCGTTAGGTGTTTTTTTTTAGGTGTAGGCTTCGCGAAGAGAAACTCGACTTCTCCGAGCGCTGCTTTGGTTGGCTTCACCCGGTCCCGACGCTTATCATCCAGGGACCTGTCAACTCGCACAATTTCTGTCGCTGGCGAAACAGCCGACCTTAACCCGTCACGAGTCCCCAAATAGTATCCGATAGCAAAAAGAGACCCCGAAAAAGTCATGGTCCCAAGACTCAACAGGACAAGTTGCCTCAACTCCAGCCCTATTTCAATTTTCGC
>JBMYRY010000151.1:0-6374 GCA_049602795.1 Bradymonadia bacterium | reverse complement strand
GTACACCACACACAACGGCAATTTGATCACTTGCCTCAAGGTATCCATGCTCCATCATCAGTTGACAGGACCGCCGGATCATATTCTCCATGCGCCCGTAATGACGAGTAGGAAGCGAGAAGACTCCATAATGTAGACTCAGAGAGCGTCCAATTGCCCGATCTGAGGTCGTAGCGAGAATGGGGGCTTTGGGTCGATAACGGCTCATTCGCCTCGCCGTAGTCCCTGTTGACGTCGGCACTAGAATCGCTCGGATGTTCAACTCGCGTGACGCAAGCCAAGCACCTTTACACATCAGTTCGCTTATACTTGAAGCGCGATTGCCGCCGGGCACATCACGATTGCGGCGTGCAAATTCATTTTCAGCCACCCGGGCAATGCGGCTCATAGCACTTACAGCCTGAATAGGGTATTTTCCAACGCTTGTCTCCCCTGACAGCATGATCGCGTCAGTGCCATCGAATATAGCATTCGCGACGTCTGATGTTTCCGCCCGCGTCTGACGGGGATTCGAGATCATCGACTCCAACATCTCAGTAGCTACGATAACCGTTCGCCCAGCGGCTCGACAGGCGTCTATAATCTGCCTCTGAACAACAGGTACTTCCTCTGCCGGAATCTCTACGCCAAGATCTCCGCGCGCAACCATTAGCCCCTCTGACACAGCAATGATTTCACTTAAATTCTTGAGTGCGAATCTTGCCTCGATCTTTGAGATTACAGAGGTCTTGCCGCCTTCTTGCTCTACGAGTTCTTTAAGCTTCAAAACGTCTTCAGGCTCACTCACGAATGAAGCAGCAATAAAATCCACCTGATGTCGAACACCAAACCGAATGTCAGAAATGTCTTGGTCCGAGAGAAATGGCATCGGTAGTCTCACACCGGGGACATTTACCCCTTTCTTGGAGCCAAGCTGTCCGCCCACTTGAACAGTACAGATCAAGGACGGCTCGACAGCGTCGACGGTCAGCTGAATGCGTCCATCGTTGAGCAATATTTCGCTACCGATTTCCATTGCTCTCGCGAACGCCGGATAATTAACCCGCACCACTTCTTTAGTGGTCATCCCGGGCACACCCGAAATTTCAACCCGATCGCCGACTTTAAAATCAATCGGAGACTCCACCTCGGTCGTTCTGACTTCAGGACCACGGGTGTCTAGAAGAATGGCAATAGATTCGGAGATTGTTCTGACTCTGGAGATAATCTGCGCTGCGTCGCTCTGTGACGAATGGCTCATGTTAATGCGAACGACATTGCATCCCGCATCAAACAGTTTTTTGAGCATCTCACTCGACTCTGTCGCCGGACCAATCGTGGCAATGATCTTGGTTTTTCTCAAAATAGTTCCTCTCACACTTGAGCGTTCGACTCTATTGTAGATCGAAGTGTTCGCTGGCACCATGCCATGATGCGAATCGTTACGTACTTGTTACTTAAACAAATGATACTCAAGACGCTTTTGGCGTCGATCATTGTGTTTTTGTTATCGGTGGTTATACAGACACTTTTGATGGGTCACAATATTACTCCGTCAATCGGGACACGCGTGATTCTATTCGGTGCGACCATTGGGACGGCGTGGACTCTGGTTCGATGGCGATACTTTCACGGTGCTCAGGTGCTTGAAAACCTTGGACAACCTCGTTGGCTTTCCGTCGCTCTCGGTGGTGCCTTTACCTCGTGCATCATGATAGGCTGTCTCGCGTTCGTGGAAACGCCAAAGTCAGTTGTCACGACGATGGATTCAATTGAATGGCACATCAATTCGAAACAACATCAGATGACACGTACAGATTTTCGTACGCAGGAGCAATTAGCGTTATTCGAATCAATCCGCTTAGACATCGATCGTTCGGAATCGATTCATCCGCCAATAAGCGTGGTGGTGATTGTACCGTGGATGCTGTTCTTGTGTCTGACGTACTTTGGAGAACGCGGCGATTTATGGCGACCAATTAGTCTGACAGGCATCTGCCTTGCTCTAATCGAATTCTGGTTAAAAGTGAATGCGTAAGACCAACCCAACAACCAGTTTAGCCTCCGATGGTCGACGCCCACCACTGCTAAACCGCAACTTCCTGGTCTTAGTAATCTGTCATTTTCTGCAAGCACTTGGCTGGTCGTCGATGCTCTTGTTGCCGAAATATTTTCAGCACCTCGGTGAAAGTGGTGAATCAATCGGAGTGCTGATGGCCGCAGCTTCCTTCGGCGGACTTGCTGTTCGACCGCTGATTGGCTGGGCATTAGACTGCTACGGTAAACGGTTAGTACTTACTTTCGGTTCTATCCTTCTTGCTATTGGCATGTTCACTCTCTCTGTACAGTCACCCAGCTATGCGACACTCCTCGTCGCGCGAGTCTTTGTGGGTATTGGAGCGGGGACATTATTCACAGGTTATTTTTCGTTCGTTGCTGACCATATTCCTAAGGAACGCAGAACAGAAGGTCTCGCACTGTTCGGGATTTCAGGCATCCTTCCTATGGCACTCAATGCAGTGACAGAGAGTTGGTCTACAGCACCGTCCTTGGTTCAAGAACTGTTTCCATGGTTAACGGTCCCCATCCTTCTTTCGGGGGCACTCATTTGGAAAGTCCCGGAAACGAACAGGGACACTCTCACCTCGAGCCCCACTGTGCCGTTTCACATGGGTATGCTCATTAACCGTTCTCTGCTCCCGGTCTGGGTCGCTACCTTGACATTTTCAACCCAAGTCGCTGCATTCATGGCATTCGCCACCCTTTGTGCACCGGGGGGCCAAGAAGAGCACGCGCAGCAAATTTGGTTCTACTATGCAATCGGCGCTGTATCCATTCGGCTATTCGCCGCTCGCTTGCCCGATCTACTAGGTGCGCACAACTTTGTTGGGCCATCACTAGCAGCCTACTCCATTGGATTCATTTTGCTCGCAGAAGGTGGTTCTCAAACCCAGTATTATCTTGCAGGCATATGCGCAGGTGTCGGGCATGGATACTGCTTTCCCGTCCTCACAAGCCAAGTAATTTCACGAATAACAGTACAAGCAACGAGTCGCGGGTTAGCCCTCTTTACAGCCCTCTGGGAGGTCACTTCGCTGGTCGCGACCGCACCACTAGGCGCCTATGCCGATGCCATGGGACTTGAAACAATGTGTGGTCTCATTGCGGTGCTAACTACCCTATCTTTAGTTCTTTGGGTTACGCTTGAATATCACGCTCAGCGACCCAGAAAACAAAAACTCTTACCATCAACTCCTCACCATTCTTGACACTTAAACCAATTGCAACCTAAATAGAGATGTACGCTTTCAGCAGTAAACTTTGGATTTGATTGAGGGATGCCATGCCATTTGCCGTCGTGATTCACGAAAAAGGCGGTCAACCAAGACGCCAAGATTTCGATAAGAACGAAGTGACCATCGGTCGTGTTCAGGGAAACGACATCGTGCTCCCAAAACAGAATGTGTCCAAGAAGCACAGCAGAATCGTCGTCAAAGACGGTAAATTCATCATTGTTGATCTGAAGTCTACAAACGGCACATATGTAAATGGCCGAAAGATCGCCTCACCAATGGTGATTAAAGAGTCAGATAAGATCTACATCGGCGACTTTATTCTTTCCACCGAAGGAACCAGCGCAGCAGCAGCGCCTGCGCCTGAGGTCAAGTCAGAGCCGGAGATTCCAAAAATCGAGCCACCTCGAAAGGCACAAGCCGCACCGGCAGCCGCCAAGGTTGTTCCGGCGCCCCCGGCGCCCATTCCTCCTGCAGGTAAAGCAGTTGCACCGAGCGGTGCTGCCACCGCGGTATCATACGGCACGCCTCCAGCTTCCCCTCCAGCCAGACAGCCTCAAGTGGAGTCCGCACCTCCGACAGCAACGCCCCCAGCGATAGCGCCTGCAGTGCATGTTACGAATGATCCATTTCGTCAGATTCTGACTCATGCTGAACAAAATGCGCTTGAATTGCCACGATTGTGGACCATGAAATCGCAGGTAAATGACAATTTAAGCTCAACGCTCAAAGAGTACACAATAAGCAGCTTCGGAACAGATGAGAACTTGGCTGAAAGATTGGTCACCGAAGTCATCGGTGCCGGACCACTTACGCCCTACATCGCCGACGACAGCGTACGGACCATTTACGTCGATGGTCCAGACCGCATTCAGTTGGAAGGCGGCGATACGACTCAGACACTCGATCACGGTTTTACGAGTGTCGACGCAGTCCAAGTGGTTGCCGAACGACTCATGGCCGGTTGCGGAAGAAGCGGTCGTCTAGGTCCGTCTGCACATAAGACAGGCGGCGGCTTAAGTGTCTCGTTCACCATGCATGGGGGCACACCTCATCTCGTGATCGAAAAAGTGTCCGCGACTGCCAATGACCTCGTCGAGCTCGTCAAGAACGACGTGTTAACGGATAAAATGAGTGAATTCCTTGCAACCGCGCTAGCACTCAATCGTACAGTTGTATTGTCTTCGAGCCAGTTAGAAATTGCCCAGCGTCTCGCTGAAGCCCTCGTAAATGCAAGTTGGGACGGTGAGAGAGTGGTCGTCATCGATCCAACCTGTCAGATGACGGTACTCAACGATAAGCCTCATCTCAACGAGAGCAGTGACCTTAAGACACTCTGTCACCATGCAGCAATGTTGAAAGCGAATCACCTCGTTTTCAATGGCGTTTTTGGGATTGAACTCGATACAGTATTGAGGGTGTCGAGACAGATAAATGGGGGGGCGATTCTTATCGTCAAGTCGTATCACGCTGACTTAAGCTTCGACATGCTTGCGGGCGGTCTAGCGCTTAAAATGTCGGTAACACCGGAGCAAGCTGCCACATTCCTAAAGCAGCATGTTGATGTGATCGCGCACATTGATATTGACTCGGCTCACAAGGAAAGCCTTAAAGAGGTCATCGATACTGACGGCAAGCAAGCAACCCTATTTTCCAGTACTGGAGATAGTGGTAGCCCAGAAGCACCAGCCTGGTTTACACAAGCAGCTCGAGAGGGATACGAAGTAGACCTTGAGCTCTTTCAATAATTAACGTCCGTCCCGCTGGAGTAACCCGTGTTCGTGGTTGTAGTTGAAGATGACCGTGGTGGCTTGGTCACCGAGTTAAAGCTAGATTCGGGCATCCTTTCCATTGGTCGAACAGACGAAAACGATATTGTTCTTCCCAGTAGTTCTATTTCGCGCAATCACTGCCGACTCAAGATCCAAAATGGCATCGTGACCTTATTCGATATGAATAGTTCCAACGGCATTTATGTTGATGAAATCCGTATTAAGGACCATGTAGAAATCGATGAACATCACGCCGTACGCCTAGGCGACTACCGATTGCGTGTAGAGCGGGTAACCCCTAAAGGCGGTGTTTCGGGCATTAGTACAGCCCTAGTGAGTCCTGAACAGGCACATTCTCGCCTTATCCTATTGAGTGGTAGGCAAGTGGGGCGCGAGATTCTTTTGTTTGAACCAATGACAACCATCGGTCGCATTGAAGAAAACGATGTGTCACTTCCGGATATTTCCGTATCAAGACACCACGCGCAGTTGCGCTTGCAAGCTGATGGCTCGTTTGTCCTGATCGACCTGAATTCCAGTAATGGTACCTTCTATAAGAACACCGCAGTCAACGCACCGACAGTCGTTAATTCTAGCGACAAAATAAGGTTTGGGAATATCGAGTGCTTACTCATCAGTTCCCACGCGCATTTGAGTCGCCAAGGCGCAGTTGAAAAATGGTTAATACGAATCGCTTTGGGTGTTGTAGCGGCCTTGGTTGGAATCCTTATTGCCGAAAGTGGCTTCTCACCGTTTGGAGGGTAGCCGTCTGCTATGGTAGGACCGGAGACTTCTCGACCAACAACTCAAGCTCGGTTCGGCGAATGCCCATCATAACCCGCTCATCGATCGTTTCAGCGCGTTGCACCATGTCATTAAACTTCTCAATTAAACTCGAATAATATTGGCTCAATTCATCGAAGCGTTCGGCGGATAGTTTCTTGACTAGTTTTCCTTTGAACGAACCAACCTGTCCCACCTCCACACTGCCCACTAATTGCTCAAATCGACTGAGATAATCTTCATATGAAATCCCTAAGGACATTTTTGGCTCCATAAATTGTTGCTCATCTTGACATGCACCCTCTTAGAGATACATTGAATTGATGGCAGACTCAATTCCAACGAGACGCGTTCGCGTTCTAAGGGCCTATTTCCTAGGATCGCTCCTGGTCCTTATGGGACTAAGTGCAGCTATTGCAACAGCAGCTCCAGCTCGCACGGACGGCAGATACAGTCTTGACCAATTGATCTCCCAAGCACAATTCAACAATCCTGCAGTGGATGTCGCGCGTTCCAAACTCCAAGATTATCAAGCCTTACTCGATCG
>JBMYRY010000150.1:0-6394 GCA_049602795.1 Bradymonadia bacterium | reverse complement strand
GCCCCAAGGAAAAGCAGCATTTAGTTGAAGCCTGGGAAGGTCAAGTGACTCTGGACACGTTCTTCGATGAACAAGCTGGTCCACTCCTCGAAATCTCTGCGGTCTATCTAACCTTACAGATTGCATCAATTCTAAAGTTGGTCAGCGATGAAGGCATCCCAATTGCGCCGCTTTCAGACACTCACTTCGCCGTAGACACCCAAATCCCTGACTTACCCAAGGTGACATTTCTGGGTGTACTGCCAACACGAGACACTGATACACCACACTCAGAATCAGAGATGTTCCCATTCGTATCGCGGGTGCTTTATCGATGCCTCACAGGTACTTTACCACCGAGCGAGCAAGCCTCCACCCTATTGGACGAAAGCGGAGAAATCAGCCTTGGCTTTGATGATCTACTGATGAACTGGTCAACCGAGGACACCGCATTGGGGGCCCTAGGCACATCTGCAATGAACGCGATTAACAATACCGACGAGTCGCACGCTCTCGCCCAGTTAATCGAGTCGCTTTATCCCCACCTGAAGAATGCGACACAGCAACGTGTTGAACAAGAAAGTCAAATCCTTGCACAGGACCGCCATCTCCTCGACGCTGTGCGGACACATCGCGGAAAACTAAAGGAGCTTCGAACCCGCCAACAGTACCTCACAGGATGGCTCATGGATCAGGAGCCGGAAATTGGTCTTCACAAAGAACGTCTTGAGGCGCGGAAAGACCGTGCAAAGAGTTATGCCACGCTACTCGAGCAGCTGCGACAACACCTCTTCAGCCGATCATCGAGTACATCGACTGAAACCAATGATTCTCTTCGAGGTCCAGCGCGTGCTCATCGTAGTACGCCACTTGAGTTTTCCGCTCTATCTACTCCGGAGTTAAACGTCGATCAGCAAGCCGAAGACAACATCGACGGCACAATCCAACGAGGCGATGCCATCCCTGAAGAACCCGAGGAAGCCCTACCCCCAATATCACGATCCAACAGCGCTCGGCCGAAGTCAATGGTCAGCCTGCTGATTACCGTGATCGTTGGTGCAACAGTATTGGGTGTGCTATTTGCTTGGAGCCTGCTAAGTGGAGGATCTGCGGACCCGGCGGCACCTCACTCTAGCCCCGCCCCGATAGACTCAGAATAAAGGATCCTGAAGTGACAACGACGCTTTCAAAATTAATTGAAGCATGGGAAGAAGCGCAGTCCGGCACTGGTCGTGTTGTCTGGCTTCGAAGTCAAGTGGGGACCGGGAAGTCCGCAATGCTGCGCTCATTTTTCCAGGCCGTTGACGAAATGCCGCAGGAGTCCGCCGTCGTCTTTTGTCGGTGTGGAGATGCAAGTATTGTCTCCACGTCAGATCACGGAGAACTCGAGGCACTCATCGCCCAAATCGCCGAGGGCTTTCGTGCCTTTGGCGCAAGCGAAGAAACGGATGAGCATCCAAACGACGTAAACTGGTGCCTACCAAGTCTCGATTTTCTCAGCACTAGTATTCAATTATATGACGTGACTGACCCCTTGGAGCCCGAAGACAACCACCGGCTCGAAAGTCATTTGGGCGTCCTATTCGACATTGCTCGAATTCGACCAATCTGCCTGATCTTGGATGACGTTCAACGTAGTGACAAGCATTCGACCCGACTCCTTGAAGCAATTGATCAGAGACTCCACGATGCGCCTGGAGTACAACTTCTTCTAATCGCAAGTGACACGGTCCCCCTCAAGAATAAGCAGACGATAGACCTCGTGGAGAAGAGCGAAAATCCGGCTACTGACATGTTCGAGCGGTCACCCACTGATGTGATTGAGTTTATTCGCGATCGAGTAAGCCCATTCGGACAGCCGAGTGAAGCATACATTGAGCGCATTCTGAAGGTATGCGGGAGTAATTTCCTTACTGCGAAGGCTCTCATCAAGTTCTCTGAACACTATCAGGCACTTCAACCAAATGAGGAGGGGCTGTGTGACGACCCGAATCTCGACACATATCCGCAACACACTCGGCTTCTGGAACTGGCCCAGGGATATCTCCCAACTCTGCCCGCTAACTTGAAAGCAGATCTCGAGCAAACCTCTGTATTCGGCTGTGATATCAACCCGGAGATAATGGCTGAACTCTGGTCGGTCCCTCTACCGGCGGCAAAGCTTCGCTTAGACGCACTCATCAACACCGGAATGGTCTTGCAAGAAGGTCAACAACTTCGCTTCTTGAGCGAAGAATTAGCCGCGCAATTTAGGGATCAACTACCACCTCAAGAACGTGGAAAGATTCATCGCCGGATTGCTCAGATCTTGAGAGGGCGTGCGCGTTCTTCAATTGCACCAGGCGATATCTTCCCACATTTCATCGATGTTACGGACACCTGGCGAGACTCCCATAAGCGAGATCAGCTTTCCAAAAAAGAGTTTGATCTCCTATGGACCGCGGTGTCCCACTTCTCAAAAGGGGATCGCCCAACCCTCTCCGCCGAAGCAGCCGTTACCTTGGTCGAGCGCCTGTTCGACACCAGCGGAGGACACTCCTATCTCGCAGGCACGGCTGGCCGTCGGTCAGACAGAGAACGACGACATCGTATTTATGCAGTACTTACGGAAGCTGAAAATCAAATTAATCGCGCAATCAATAAACCGTCGGAGCCAACCGACGTGCATGAATTGCTCGGTATCAAGATTCGTCTGTACAACGTGAAAAGCCGCTTTAAACAGGTGATGGGAGACTTTCTAGAAGCAAAACGATACTCCGAGCTTGCTGTTGAGTTGTCTACAGGACAGGTGGAACAACGAATCAAGGTCGAGGCGCTTCGAGTTCAACTGGAAGTAAATTACGCCAGCGGCGATACCCATGCAGCAAGACTTGGCTTGTCACGTCTGATGCGAGAACTAGATAACGTTGATGAGACGATTTGTGTTCACGTATTAAGTTGGCTGGCTGAAGCGGTTGGTCGATGGGAATGGTACGGACTACAAGAACGCATGTTTGAAGTCATATTGGCACGGCTGACAACAATGAAAGCCGAGCAGGCGGTCAACAAAGTACAGCTGGAATGGCTCGCTGCGTCGGCGCAAGCAGAAATGCTCGACCGAAGTGAACGACTCGTGGAGCGTTTCATACACGAATCCCGTTCCGATGAATCAAAAGGCGACTTCGCAGAACAACTTGCCCGCTTTGCAAGTGAACTTAACCATGCTCGTGTCGACACTCATTTTGATCTCCTCAGCGGTGAATATTACTCTGCGGACCTGTTGAATAGTGAAACGAGCGTCCAATTATTTCATCTGACGGAGCGCCTAACGCTTGTTCAAGATTGGTTTAGGGAGGCCGAGAGGCTCGCGAAAGATTCTCAATCTCCACTCGCTCAATTACGAGTAGCAGCAATCGAACTGGGTACGATTTATGAGTCTCGCGAACGCCTCTTTGAATTGTTGGATAAATGGGGTCGGGTTAGCCCCGATGAACGTCCAAGCGCACTCCAAGATGTGGTGCATATTCTCGAGAGTGGTTTCTTTGCAACAGACCAAGTGGAAAGACTCACTCTTTTCATCATTGGCTTAAGTAGAGACTTAGAACTTTATCAGATTATCGGCGATACCATATACGAAGCCCTAGAACGAGAAACACCGAGCATCATCGAGGAAGCAGAAAATTATTTTGAGATTGCTGAAGCCGCTTACCAAGAGGTTGACGATGTTTATGGTCTCATGACCCTAACCTTAGTACGCCTGAGGCAGGTCCTCAGAACAGGCGGCGAGACTGTTGGACTGACCAGCAACGCCGAACTTATTCTAAATGAGACAACGGAAGGATTAACGCACGAGCAAAGGGCTTTCGTACACTATCGCCTCGGTGACCATTACCTAAGAGCAGACGAGGAAGATCCTCGTGGCGTCGAGCATTTAGAAAAAGCGATTACACTCTATGACCTCGTAGGTGATATGAACCACATTCAAACAATCGCCGAAAAACTGACCAAGCGCTACAAGGAAGCCGGGGATTTAATTAAATTTCGCTCCATCCGAGAACGCTTCAACCAATTTGATCTGTACAATGATGGTGTAGATCCTCTCGGTCTAGAATTACGTATCGAACACCTCCTTCATCGGGCTCGAAGCGAGGAGGACGAAATCAAAGCAATCGGTATGGTCGAAGAATGTGTACAACTTTTCAGTCGTGTCCCGGACGGAACAACACGAATCGATGAATGCTTCGTTGAGATCAGTAAAATCTGCCGCCGCAGAGCAGAGCGTTCGGAAACTGAAGCTGGACACGAAGACTGGCTTCACCGCTCCCTGGAAGCCGTTCGTATCGCGGTCTCCATCAATCGAAGCTTGGGGAATTATTTTCGCGTGTTTGAGGAATACCATGAGTTGTTCGAGGATCTCTTGGGTCTCGGTCTCTACGAAGAATACCTCCGTACTCGAGCAGAAAATCGTGAATTAGCATTTGCGGTGGGTAATGTCAGTGAACTCGTCTACCTCTTTGAGGAGCATCTCCAATTCGATCCCGAAGAAGATATCCCAATTCTTAATCTAAAGGACTTAAGAGGATTCTATGAGGCTCTTTCTCGATATATGCAAGGGCTTGGGGCTCGGAATGATGCTGTCCAACTACAGCGTACGTTTGTAGGCTTTCTCGTAGCCTGTGGAGAACATGAACTTGCTGAACATTATCGGGTGGTTCATTCACTCGAGAGTTCACCGTCTGCCACAATGTCTATCTTGGCGGATCCCGAGTTTGAACAACTAACGTGAGCGTGCAACCGAGGATGCTTGGGTATCTCGGATTACTGTCACCTTGATTTGCCCAGGGTAAACGCACTCTTCTTCGATGCGGTTTGCCACATCTGTACTCAACCGCGCCGCAGACAAATCATCAACACGTTGGGGGTTTACCACGACACGAACCTCTCTACCGCCCTGAATCACATATGATTGGGAAATACCCCGACCTCTAAACTCATCACAAATTCGCGTAATGTCATCAACTCGCTGAGTATAGCTTTCGGCTGTTTCCGTCCGCGCTCCCGGCCGAGCACCACTTAATGCGTCCGCAGCTGCGACCAGGTGGGCCAAAGGCGTGGAAGGCTTTTCGTCACCATGATGAGCCGCAATCGGGTGGACAATTTCAGGGTTTTCTCCGTGAGCAGTGGCAAATGCAGCACCACTGACCGCATGGCTCCCCACCGCCTCTGTTTCAGCCCAAAGCACTTTACCGATATCGTGCATGAGCGCTGAACGGTGTGCAGTTTTAACATCCATACCAAGCTCACTGGCCATTATGCCGCAGAGATGAGCAGTTTCAATGGCATGTTGCCATTGGTTTTGCGTATAGCTGGTTCGATAGAGGAGTTTCCCTACCAAGAATAAAATTGCAGGATCTACGCCTTTCACGCCCAAGATTCGCTGGGCCTCGTCACCGGCCTTAGTCGTAATTTTGTTAAGCTTCTTCTGCGCCCGGTCAAATGATGTCTGCACGGCACCTAGATCCATTGTGCGACTTCTGATCAATTCAAGATAAGCCAGACGCCCCACCTCTCGGGTAAAGGGATCTGGCCCACGGAGATAGTAGGCACTCGTGTCTTCCATCCATTCAAATGATACTTCACTAAGCTCAGTAAGCGCTTCAAGCAACTCAAACTCATTATGCTGTAAACGCTTTTTTCGGTCCGCCTTACGAGGCTCGTTCACAAGCACATGAAGTCGTTCGGCAGGGCGCGGGATTCCATACCGGTGAATGGCAATGTTCATAATCCGTCGGGCTTCGATCTCTCCCCGATCTTTAGACTGCTCAACCCAAATTGAGGCTGCTTTCTGCGCAGCGACACGGGCTTCATCACACAACTCAATGCTCAAGTGTTCTAGTAATGTGTCACACCGAGCGCCGGCGACCTTCTCGGCCTCTGCAATGACTAATTTATCAAGGTGCTCCACCTCTTCTCGAAGTAAATGCACCTCTTCCTTTTTGGCTTTGATGTTTGCAAATTGTTGGGCAAGCCGCTCATCACGCTCTTTGAGAACTGCCACACGTCGATCAGTCGTCGCTTGGTGTTGCTTAAATTGCTCTTCGTCATCAATCAGTTCAGATTCACGAATTGCAATGGTGCGCTTCAACTCATCTCGAAGAGCTTGGGCTTTCTCAAGAGACACGCCACGTCGTTTCGCTGCACGGGATTTACGTCTCGGTTTTCTGATGTCCAATGTGGCTTTGAGTGCTTCTCGTTTTCGATGGGCGTCGAAATATGCGACGCCAGCACCAACCACAAAACTGGCTGTCGCTGCGACTATTGACATAAGCTTCCTTTAAACAATGTATCAAGATGGACCTTGTCAAGAGCCAGCGCGAAGATGCGACGGTTCTTAAACCAGAAGGTCTATCTATGGAGAGCATAGCAGAACTCTGCA
>JBMYRY010000149.1:0-6474 GCA_049602795.1 Bradymonadia bacterium | reverse complement strand
CTCTCAGAAAGCAGCGACTTCACTCAAAGACCTTGCTCTTCGAGATGATGATGATGACGTCAAAACTGCTGCAACCTATGCACTGGGACAGTTGGTCGAATGGGGTGGTCGAGAATCACTCCAGTTTCTGCGTGAAATCGTCACATCAATCGAATCGCCCGAAGTTCTGATTGCGGCAATGCGAACTCTCTGCTTTTACAGGGCACCTGACCACGTAGATCTTTTTAAAAAATGCCTAACACATCCAAACGAACGGCTAAGACAGCTTGGATTTATAGGTCTGGGTCAGTCGGGCGTTCGGTCTTGTTTACCGTATCTTGTCAAGGGGTTAACCGATGCCTCAACGCACGTGCAACGTTTAGCTGCTCGCTCCATTGGTGACCTGGGTGCACATGAAAGTGTCGACGCAATGTTAACTGCAGCATCTGGTGCTTCGGCAGAATTAAGAACAGCCGTAGCCGAGGCATGCAAGAGCTTTGAAAAAAATGATCTGCTAGCACCACTGTCATCCGGCGCTCAACATTCGGATTCAAACCTTCGTAAAGTAACCGCCTACGTGGCTGCAAAAGTTGGTCTTCTTGATATTTGCGTCGCCCTCACCAAGGACCCAGACCCCATAGTAAGAAAACAAGCCACTCTCGGGCTGGCAGATCTCTACGAAATCGCTTCAGAAGAGGTCTTGGTCGCAGCTATCAAAGCGTTAGATGACGAAGCTTGGCAGGTTCGGGTGGCCGGCGTCGAGGCGCTTGGACGGATGCAAGATGAACGAGGTCTTGAGCCAATGCGAGAACACGCAGATGACTCGAACCACGTCGTGAAGCAGGCAATTCGACGTACACTTTCGAAATTTTAGTTTAACTATGACAGCGCAACCTGTAAGACAAGCTATGCACACTCAATTACCAGGCAGTAAACCACTCTACATCGCGATCGAGGGTCCGATCGGAGTCGGCAAAACCACCTTGGTAAATCGACTCAATCAGCGATTAGACGCGTCACTTGTTTTAGAAGTCGTTGAAGAGAACCCATTTCTTTCTAGTTTTTATGAGGATCCTGATCGGTTTGCCTTCCAAACCCAGCTATTCTTTTTAATGAGCCGGTTCAGACAGCAATCCGAGTTACTGCAGGGTGATCTTTTCCGACCCAACCTTTTAGCCGATTATCATCTGCTAAAGGACCGGATATTTGCGAGACTCACACTCAAGGATGATGAGCTCGCATTGTACGAGCGCGTGTATCAATCGCTTGAGCGCCACATTTTACAGCCCGATGTCCTAGTGTATTTGCATGCTCCGATCCAAACATTACTCGATCGCATTGAAGAGCGAGGACGTCCTTTTGAGTCAAACTTTGACCGTGAATATTTAGAAAACTTGTGTACGGCCTATCAACATTATTTCGCTCATCAAACAGCGCCATGTCGCGTGCTCTTCTTAGACAACTCCAATTTGGATTATGCGCGTTCTGACGACGCTTTGGATCACGTTTTCCAAAGTATTCTTAAGTTAGCCTCACAAGAGAGCGGAACCGCGAAGCTTCGCGTTTAGTTTACTGATCTTCAGTCAACGGGTCAGATTCGGCAACCTTGAGTTGAACACGCCTTCTACGCACCGAGACATCTTCTAACTCTACGATAACTCTCTCCCCAATCTGAAAAGGTAAACCTGTTGGATCAACGCGAACTGCTGGCTGACGTCGGTTAAGGCGACGTCGACTCGGGGGGCGTTCAAATGGGAGAAAACCATCACAATGCGTCTCTCCTAACTTCACGAAGGCCCCCTTCACTGATACATGTATGACGAAACCAGCAAACCTCTCTCCGATCCTATCCTTCAGCCATAAGCACTTATACAATGCCTGAACATCTCGTTCGGCTTCCAACGCGAGTCTTTCACGCCTGTTACTTTGACTCGCCACTTCTGATAGGTCATGACGCAGAGCGTGTGACTCACTCCGCAGTACCTGACGTACAATACGATGGACAATGAGGTCAGGATAACGCCGTATTGGGCTTGTAAAATGTAGATATGCTTCAAAGCCCAAGCCATAATGAAGACTTAATTTAGTCTTGTACTCGGCTTTCATCATCGAGCGTAACAATAATGTTGAGAGCAAAGCCTTGACGTCTGGGTCCCCTATCCTTCGAAGGCTCTCGCTATACCCCGATACGCCGCTCCGAGATAGTTCAGCATCCCCGAGCTTTTCAAAAGCGACCGCAAAACTGTCTAGCTTCTCTTCATCAGGCTCCCCATGAACTCGAAATAAGGTCTCCCTTTGGTTGTTGATACAAAATTTGGCTACAGCAACGTTCGCGGCAAGCATCGCCTCTTCAATCATTAAGTGAGATTCCTGACGTTCATATGCATCAATCGAGTTTACCTGCCCGGATTCATCCAATACGATCTTGGGCTCGGGGAGTTCTAACTCAAGATAACCATGCTGCTTTCGAAGCTTACGTAATTGCCTGGTCACAGCCTTCAACTCATCCAATTGTGACCGGACCAACGGCGGCAATTCCGATGAGTCTGCAGCATTGAAATACTGTGTCACTGCATCATATGACAGCCTTTGGTGACTTTGGATGACGGCTTCCTTGATAGTCGCTTTCCCCAAATTACCCTCGGGGTCGATCAGCATCTGCACAACCATCGCTGCTCTATCGACCTTCGGACGTAGGCTACAGAGATCCCCAGAGAGATGGTCTGGAAGCATCGGAATCACGCGATCAGGTAGATAAACACTAGTTCCACGTACGAGAGCCTCTTCATCGAGACGGCTTCCTTCACTGACGAACAAGCTCACATCCGCAACGGCGACCGATAAGCACCAGCCTCCCGTGTCCAGGCGCTGAACCGATACTGCGTCATCAAAATCTCGTGCGCTCTGAGGGTCTACCGTAATAAATGGAACATCCCGCAAATCAACATGAGTGGAGTTCAACAGTTTGTCGACATCAAGTTTGCTGGATGCGGCCTCTTCTAACACATCTCGTGGGAATGCCGTTGGCAAACCGAGGTCATAAATCATTAATTCCGTTTCGTCCGCGGCCTCCCCCTCCCGTGCAAGACGCTTAATCACTGAGGCAGTTGGCACATCGTCACGCCCTCTGGGATAACTGTCGAATCTCGCCGCGACCAACTCTCCATGCTCACACGACCCGGTCATGAGTTGAATCCGATCAGGCAAACGCTCATCTCTCGGTTCAATCCATTGAGCTTTGCCTACGATATGCACGACACCAACGAACGTATGAGTCCCCCTCTCAAGAACCTCAATAACACTGGCTACACGTTTACCATTCGAACGTTCTAAGCGCGCTAACACTCGATCACGATGCATGCCGGCATTGAGTTGATGTTTAGGAATGTACACATCTTCATCGAAGACTTCGGTAGAGAGGTATGCTGCTCCCCTTCGAGTGCAAACCAAGGTCCCCTCAACAACCTTTTCGTGCTCAGCAATCGTATAATGCCGCGTGTCTATTCTCCGAACTTTACCTTGCTCAACAAGGTAATCGAGGTGATCACTTAAGCGCGACTTCTCATTTCGAGGCCAACTCATCTGGCGAGCAAGTTGCTTGAGCGTGAGCGCTCGAGTCGAATCCCTTAGAATGTTTAGGCAACGTTCAAGTTCGTATTGATGTTGAGTAGTCAACGCCTTCACCCCAATGATCTTTCACTAGCCTATCGAAATCGAACAATTCAAAGTTCCAAATCGAAGTAAAATCTTCTTTTTTGTTTTCATTTTGACCCGAACGATGCGAGATCGATCCTAGCCGAAGGTTCGGAGACTCATGTATACACGGATTGGGCCATATCAGCCACTGAAGAAGATCGCTACGGGTGGAATGGCAGATGTGATTCTGGCAAACACTCCTAGTTCGCCTTCGAAGCTATTCGCAATCAAGGTACTCCTCGACAAATTTGATAGCGACTCTCGTGTCTACCAAAACTTTATCGATGAAGCTGCGATTCTCACTGCGATAGATGACGTAAATATTGTAAAGACCTACGCGTACGGTGATGACTTCGTGCGTCCCTACTTCGTAATGGAATACATCCACGGTCTATCCGGTTCGGAGTTGATGTTCGAGGCTAAGAAACGCACCACAATGGTGCCGTTAGGCCTAAGTTTAGGAATCATCCGCACAATCGCCCTTGCACTCGACAAGAGCTACAATTCTTTGACCCCCGAAGGCACGCCGCGTCAAATCATCCATAACGATGTAAGTCCACACAACTTCCAAATTGGTTTCGACGGCGTCATCAAATTGCTTGATTACGGCGTGGCAATCGAAAAGCACGAAACCTCTTCAGATAGTCGACGCGGAAAGTTCGCATACATGTCTCCCGAGGCAATCAATAAAGGACAACTGGACAACCGAAGTGATCTATTTTCGCTCGGTGTTTCGTTTTACGAGATGGTCGTACACCGACGAGCCTTCAAAGCCAAAACCTCCGAGGAGACGATGCAACGGGTGCTCAATCATGACCTAAAGCTGCCCAGTGATTTGAGTCCCACCTTCCCTGAAGAACTAGAAGCGATCATTCTAAAGGGGCTGGCCCATCACCCCAATGACCGCTATCAGACAGGACGTGCCTTCGCGGATGCCATAGAGGAGTTCGCGCATTCCAAACACATCGACTTGACTCAATCCGCTCAACAAAAACGACTACACAAGATGTTTAGTTCACTCATTGAGGAGCGCAATGCTGAGTTGGAGAAGGCCACTCACCAACGCCTTGAGACGGAAACAAAGGAAGGCGGTCAGCAGGCAGTCGTTCCCCCTCACTCAGAACGTAGTGCCGTCGAGGTGGTCTATCTTGAGTTACCGACCAAAGCGCTTAAGATGATTTCCATGGGCATCGTGTTAGTGGGGTTGCTTACAATGCTTATTTGCCTTTAGCGCGACACTGCTTAGCTAATTTTAGTGATAATTTAAGGTTGGCATCTGCAACAAGGTCATCCACAAAGGCAACAACCTCGGTGTCAGAATAACTGCGTCGTGACATCTCTTGCAGTAATTGCTCGGTCACCTTGGCACGATCAACTCGAGTTAGGGACTCAAGCCTGAGCAAATGAAAGCCCACAGCATCCTCAACCATAATTAACTGACCAGCGGTCTTTAAGTTCAAAGCTGACTCGGTACTTTTCTTTGAGAGCCCCGCATTCTCAGGCTGAAAGATAGGGAATCGACCACCACGACTTCTAGAGGCGTGATTGCTTTTTGTCTTTGCCACGAGTCCAAACTTCTTCGGCTGTTGATTGATCTGACGAAAGAGAGTCTCTGCGCGCTGTTTAGCTCGTGCTTTCACAACAGAAGCCATGCCTTTTTCAAGTAATCCTTTTTGCGAAACATCCACCAAGATCTGTTCAAAGCGCAGGACATTTTTGCTGACTCGAGTCTGCTCGGGTACCCCTCGAATGACACCTATGTGGTTATTATCCTCGTAAATTTCACTCCATTGACCTACAGGGACAGCATCGTATTTCTTGAGTATGTTCAAAGGCAATTCATTCCGCTGCACATCGCGTCTGAACTCAAAATTGTAGGCGCTAAGCTCTGAGTCTAGTCGCGTCTGTAACGACGTTTTCGACACCTTAAGTCCCGAAGCCAGTATCGCTTTCCCCTTTTCCTGATAATCAGTCAGCGCTTTCTTCAGTTCATCTCCCGTTAGAACAGTTTGACGGTCAGCTTGCGTAGAAACGTAGAGATATCTTAGCTCACGCCGTTCGCCATTCTTGCCATACCTTTTCTCGAACAATTCCGTCAGCATCCTCTCACTTGGCTGAGCCGCCATAAGTTTTCGAGAGAGAAGAGTATGTCGCAAACGAACTCGGGTAAGTCGTCGCCAGTCGGCAAGCGTCAAGCCGTAGGTCTTTAGGTGTTTTTCCGCTGCTATTTCACCTGAGTGAGATGCGAAGAAATCACGTTCAGCGATCTTAAATTCACTCTCCAAGAGCCCATCAGGCAGCTTTATACCCATTGTCTCAACACGGCGTTCAACAGCTTTCCGGCGAATAAATTCATGTCCAAACTTCGAGCCGTAGCTGGCAAGGAACTCTTCGACAAAGACTGTTGCGTTTATGGGCTCCCCAAAGGCTTCCCCAACTGAAACGCAGTCACCACTCACTTTACTGCTACACGCACCGGTCAAAAGACCAACAAAACAGAGCGCATATGTAAACACCATTCTGAGTAGTCGGTTTTCCCATAGCTTATTCATCGTTGCCCACCTCGACCGGTATTCTGCTTATCTGTGGCGAAGTATGTACGATTTGCTTTGACAAGTACACGATCGCATCATAATTTGTCGCGTCTCCTGGGGCAGTAGCTCAGCTGGGAGAGCACTTGACTGGCAGTCAAGAGGTCAGGGGTTCGAGCCCCCTCTGCTCCACAACGCCTCCGGCTCGAAGAGCCGGAGGCTAACTTCTCCCCCATTGTCTTTCGTGTTCGAACAGCGATTTTGATCG
>JBMYRY010000148.1:0-6481 GCA_049602795.1 Bradymonadia bacterium | reverse complement strand
GCTTGAGTGCACCGCGAAGGGTTGCATCGTATTCCATCAGGGCACGCGTGATGCCGTGACGAATTGCGCCCGCCTGACCTGTGAGCCCGCCACCGGTTACGTTAACGAGCACGTCGAACGTCTCCACGTGCTCGGTAAGCTCCAGTGGCTGCATCACTTGCATTTGTCGTGTACCACCTGGAAAGTAGTTATCCAACGCACGATTGTTAATCTTAATTTGACCTGTTCCAGGTCGAAGGTAAACGCGGGCAATCGATGCCTTACGTCGACCTACTGCATGCCATTCCTGGCTCTGTGTTTCGCTCATGTTATTCTCCATGGCTAGTTGGCGCCCAATTGCGTTTTGGCCCTGCACCATGCAGGGGTTTGTAAGAAGCTAGCGCCAACGGGTTTAAGTAGTATGTTTTACAGACCCAACTGCTCAGGCTGCTGAGCGAGATGTGGATGGTCAGCACCCGTGTAGACCTTGAGCTTCTTCAACTGAGCTCGTCCGAGTGGTCCACGTGGAAGCATGCCCTTAACCGCCTTCTCAATGATCGCTGTTGGGTTGCGCTCGAGCATCTCAGTCGCCGTGGTCGCCTTGATACCGCCAACATAGCCTGTGTGTCGGTAATAAGTTTTGTCCGCCCACTTGTTGCCAGTAAATTTCACCTTGTCCGCGTTGATCGCAACAATGAAATCACCGTCATCCATGTGTGGTGTGTAAGTTGGTTTGTGCTTGCCACGAAGCACAGTTGCGATCTTAGACGCTGCTCGACCAACAGGCTGGTCAGCTAGGTCAACGATCCACCACTTACGGTTCGCGATTGCCTCTTCGGAGGTCGTAGAGCGCGTGTACATAGTATCCTCACAGTCACATTTCTCTGTTAAACCCCACTGGACGTAGGGGCGCGTTTTGTAACTCAGTTCCTTCAGTAGATCAAGCATTTCAACAGATTCATTTCTTTTTTCCGATACAGAAGACGCCATATTTAGCTCGGTCTGGTGGGATCGTGCGTACTGAAAAGCGACTCAACGCGGGAAACACGAACGTAAGTGATGCGATCTAATGGAATGGATGCTTGCTCATTCGCGCAATGACTGATAGGTTCTGCGCCTAAAAACACCAGCTTTGAGGAAGCGTCGCATGTCGAGTCTAAAGCAACTAAAGAAATTCATTGGTCAACGCGTTATTTTTGGTTTTGACGGACCCAAGATCACGCCGGAATTACTGCGTTTAGATGAGGAATGGGGGCTCGGCGGCTACATTCTCTTTCGACGAAATCTTCAAGAGTTTGAACAACTCATGAATCTAAACGAAGAGTTGTGGGCACTCGGGCAAGGCACGCCACCATTTATCGCCGTCGATCAAGAGGGCGGTGTAGTCAGTCGGGTACCGGACCCTTTCACCAAATTTCCGGATATGATCCAAATGGGTCAAGTGTCGTCGGTTTCGGTTGCCTACGAAGTGGGCGCAGTCATCGGTCGTGAATTAACGGCAACGGGATTCAATCTGAACTTTGCCCCGGTTCTCGACCTGAACATCAACCCCGACAACCCCATTATCGGTCGACGGGCAATTTCAGATGATCCAGAAAAAGTGGCAAATCTAGCCAAGGCGATCATCCGTGGTCTCCATGATAATGCGATCATTGCATGTGGAAAGCATTTTCCGGGGCATGGTGACACTACTCAGGATAGTCACGAAGTGCTTGCCACAAGCAATCTGACCTTAGAAACGATGCGTGAACGAGAATTGATTCCCTACCGTGAGTTGATTCAAAATCCACCGCACCTCGACATGGTGATGAGTGCACACGTCGTTTACCCATCGGTCGATGCCGATAACCCAGCGACCCTATCTCGCTCCTTCTTGATGGAGTTATTGCGATACGAGCTTGGGTTTAAGGGACTCGCCGTCAGCGACGACCTTGAGATGAAAGCCATCACAGAAAACATGAGTTTCGAAGAGGCCACCATTCGTGGTCTGGAAGCAGGTCTGGATGTTTTCCTCGTCTGTCACTCGCTCGAAGCGCAAGTCACGGTGTTAGAAACGCTACTCAAACAAGCGGAGAGTGGTAAGTTCCCGAACCACGTCTGGGAGCGAAACCATCGTCGCGTACGTGATATCAAGGCGCGGCATTTCAGAGTCATGCGTAGCATTGACCGGTTGCATGCACGAGAACTCGTTGGTAACCGTGAGCATCAGCGCATTGCACGGCGGTTGCGTGAGGGCAAATAGAGTACCACAGCACGACGCGTAACATCGCCCCCCTCCAGATGATCTCATTTAGAGAGCCTGCGGGACGACGCATAGATTATGACCGCGAGGATGATGTAGTAAGGCAATTGTCGGGGAAAATAGAGTGGAAACCACATCTAAGAGCCAAACCCTGAATCTGGCGATTGAGCATCGACGCTGTCTCGAGCAAATTCTCCAAATCCATCCCACATCAGCGCATTGGTCCTGCATCCCCTTCAAGGCGTGCTCAGTTCAGTTCATCGCAAGTCGCTTAGGACGTATTTCGACTGAATATGCCCTTTGGCGAAGCCAACACGGTAGAGTTCTTCTCGGGCTCGGAGATGGTAAGCGGCTCGCGTACCCTTCTCTACGGGATGCGAGCGACGCTGCTAAAGGACGTACCGATGTGCCGCCAATCACGTTTTTCGGTGCATGCTTCGACGCTGATTTCCCGCACTCAAGCAAAAGATGGGCAGACTGGCCAAAAACGGAACTCTACGAGCCGACAGTCATTTTTGATTGGCGACACGAAAGCCACCAAACACCAAATGTATGGGTCATGGTGCGCGAGCGCGCCCAAGGGCATGCGGTGCTCGCTCGCTTGCTCAGTCAAAACCATGACGAGACTCAACCAATGCCCCCTCCTCAGTGGACACCCGAAGAGTCATATGAGGATTGGCAGGCGCGCCTTAACCGCTTACAGCAGGTGTTAGAAACATCACCCCTTACGAAGGTCGTCATGGCACGTGCGATTCGCTGTTCAATGCGTCTCACACCTAACCTCACCAAGAAGTCCCTCTCGTCGTTACTCGAACGTGCAGGAGATGCCTATGCATATGCTCGACGGCGACCGAGTGGCATATTCCTTGGCTGTACGCCTGAAACCCTCGTCAGTCTACAAGATCAACACCTAACGACCCACGCACTTGCCGGTACAATGATGCCCGGGCAAAACCATCAAGACTTTCTCACGGACGAAAAGATTAAGCGGGAACATCACATCGTCGTCTCGGATGTCATCCGGAAGCTAGAAGAGTTTAGCCCTCACGTAGAAACGTCAGCACCACAATTGAAGAAAGCTGGCACCTTGACTCATCTTGAAACGAAGATCGCAGCAAAGACCAAGAACATCCACCTTCTTGATGCCATCGAACTTCTCCATCCAACCCCTGCCTTGGGCGGTGCGCCAACAGCCGACGCACTCGCGTGGCTGCGCGAATGTGAGCCTCTTGACCGTGGATGGTTTGGCGGTCCAATTGGATGGTTCGACCGATCTGGCAACGGAGAGTGTGGTGTCGCAATCAGAAGCGCCTTAATCGACAATAGAGAAGCAGCAGCATTTGCCGGTGCAGGAATTGTCGATGGCTCTGATGCACGCGCCGAGTGGCAAGAAACGGCTGATAAGTTTAGTGCAATTCTGTCTGTGATTGGAGGTGTATCTCCGTGAGTGTTGAGTCAACACATCTCCAGGGCGCTGTAAATGCACAGGCGGCCAAACTCGTTTTCGAGAGGTTAGCAGCGTCTGGTCCGTTTCACTGCGTCCTATCACCTGGCGGACGAAATGCCCCCCTAGCGTTTGCTCTGAGTGCCTACCCTGAGCAGTTCAGTACGGTGATACTTGACGAACGCCAGGCAGGATTTTTCGCTCTCGGTCGGGCACTCGGACGCCCGGACGTCCTGACAGTACTCATGTGCACCTCTGGAAGCGCCGGCGCTCATTATCTGCCTGCATTGATCGAAGCCGACTATAGCGGTACACCTCTCCTGGTGATCACAGCGGACCGACCCGATCATTTGCGGGGTGCGGGCGCGGCACAAACCATCGACCAACGAAATTTTTACGGGCACCACGTCCTTGCGCATGCACACGTGAATGTGGACGCCACAACGCTTCAGGTGCTGGATCAGGAACTCAACCGATTAATCGAATGCGCGACAAACAAACGCGGACCGGTGCATCTCAACCTCGGTTTTGACGAACCCCTCTATGTAAAAAACGGCATTTCCTGCTCTCCCATGGAGGCTGCCCCAATTCGAGACATAGATGCGCAGCTTCCCGACGCCGACTTAAGGGCCATCAGAGATTTCTTAGTGGGATCGAGTACAGGTCTTTTGATCCTTGGTCCCAATGCCATTCAAGGGGACTCCGAAGCTGGCGCAATGCAGGCGTTGATAAGCACTCTTCAATGGCCCTGCTTTGCTCACGCTGCGTCTGGAATGCCCCGCTGTGAAGAAATGGGGGTCATCGAAGGGGCAATCGACCACTGGATCACGAATCATGGATTGGAGGTCCAATCGCCTGTCCCCGTTTTCTATCTTGGACAAGCCCCCACCTCTCGAACAGTCCTCAATTACCTCTCAGTTCATCCTCATGTTGTCAGTTGGAGCAGAGGTAGGCATCGTACTCAGCCGTGGCGAAATGGAGATGCCTTTAACGGCTGTACCGCGCAACGTCTAGAACAACTAGTCGTATCACTCTCTAAACGTATGAAGCCAGCGCCAACATCATATGAATACCCCGTCAAGCGAACACACACCTTGAAGGATGTCTCAAAACCTGAAAACGGTTGGGGCGGTCCCGTCTTCAATAGGCTCTGCGAAGAAGACCAAAAACCGCATCAACTCCTGGTGGGTAACAGTTTACCGATTCGAGATCTCGACCTATTCTGTAACCGCATTCCCGAACATGTGAACATCTTCGCTAACCGAGGCGTAAACGGCATTGACGGTCACATCGCAACAGCCTGCGGTCTTGCCGCTGCACATCCTGAAATGAAAACCGTACTCGTGTGTGGAGACCTCACTGCTCTCCACGATGTCGGTGCATTGTCGCTTGCAAAGAACACAACGCTCGCTGTCATCATCCTCGACAACGGCGGCGGTGGTATCTTCAGTCAATTACCCTTCGCAGAGTCTTCAGCGCGGTTTGAACGTTTTTTTACGACGCCACAAGCACCCAACTTAACGGCAATCGCCACCGCCTTTGGGATGAAGGCTGAGATGTTTCACTCTTGGGAAGAGGGTCACATCGACACATTGCTCTCTACGGACACTCCATCCATGAGCGTCTTTAAGATCGACAGTGAGGAAGCACGAACTGAGCGAACCTATATGTTGCGTCAAATTGCTGAATCGTTTGAGAGAGAATAATGAGGTACACCCCGCTCAAATGGCTCCAACTCTGGTTGGAGGCTGCCCGACCCGCCACCCTCTGGGCAGCATTTGTGCCCGTCATGGTTGGATGCGGTCTGGCTCAGATGCAACATCCGATCAGCACGTGGGTTGTGGCACTCATCTTTGTGACAGCTGGACTGATCCAGGTCGGGACGAACTTTGTTAATGACTACAAGGATGCGCAGACCGGTGCAGATGATGAAGACCGTCTCGGTCCAAGACGCGCGACGGCATCAGGTCTGATCGACGCTCGTACGATGAAACGAGCATCAATATTGGTCCTAAGCTTGGCCGCACTCTGCGGGACCATCTTAATTCTTCAGGGGGGCTGGGTCATCGCACTCATTGGCGTTCTGAGTATCCTCTCGGCAATTGCGTACACCGCTGGGCCCTACCCGCTCGCCTATGTTGGGCTTGGTGATGTCTTTGTCATTGTATTTTTTGGTCTCGTCGCTGTCTTTGGCACGGAATATCTTTTAACGGGCACAGGGAGTACACCGGGACTGATTCTCGGCTTTGCGCTGGGCGCTGTGGCGACCGGCATACTCGTCGTAAACAATCTCCGAGATATGCACACCGATGCGCGAGTGGGTAAAAAGACGCTGGCGGTCCGATTTGGGCGTCAATTTGCACAATATGAATACGCATTCTTACTGCTCTCAGCACATGTCTGTGTGATCTATGTGGCCCTTCGATACCCACCTCTAAACAACCTGATATGGCTGACCGTCTTAACCGTCCCTTGGTCCATCAAATGTACCTATGCGGTATTTAGCCTCGACGGCAGGGCACTCAATCCGTACCTCGGACGAACAGCGCTCTTGGAGCTAATGATGGGACTCGGCATCACTGGTGTATCTCTATGGTCGACCTAAATATCAAAGCCTATACGCGACCTCCGCCAGTCAAGACTGCCTCAACCCAACATTCACCTGCGCTGCACGGCTGGCATGTGCATGCTCGCATTGGGTCGGAGATTGGGCTAGGTGAAGCATTCTGGTGGCCTGGATTTGCCTGCGATCCGACTCAGATCGCGGAAGACCTTCGACAGAGTACGTCAATGATGTCGGTGGTCTCCTCGGCGCA
>JBMYRY010000147.1:0-6503 GCA_049602795.1 Bradymonadia bacterium | reverse complement strand
CTTCGTCTTGCGCAGCCTTAACTTCTGCATGAGCAACCTTTAGTCGGTCTTCAAAGGTTTGTCGTTCCATGGTCAACCGAGCATCGATAACTTCGCGGCTCGGCTGAGGTATGGACACACCATTACTTGGCTTCTTTTCAGGACTACGTGAGACCGTCGAATGGTCAATGCTCTGGGCATTGGGATGGCGCTCCAAATGCTCTCCGAGTAATTCAGCGAAGCTACTCGTAAGCGACTCCGAACCAATCTCCGTAGTATCGCGTAGGTGAATCTGCTTCGACGTCACGCGATGAGTCCCGGTCTGCGCAGTGTTCTCTTTGCGACTCCGTCTATGTCCACCTACCCCGTTTTCAGAGAGTGCAGACCGAGCCGCATCCGCCAACTCCGCGCGCACCATGTCCGCGCGTCTCATATGAGGATAGCCTTGCCCCCGCAGCCATTCGAGCACTCGATCTTCACGCACTCCCAGTTCTGCTGCGAGCTTGTATACTTTCGTTTTCAACGTTCAGCCTGAATAATTGTTCACCCTCATCTTAGGGCGTAGTATTCGGCTTGTCACGAATACTAACGCAAGTTCTTCTCATCTTACCTATATCCGATGACTTCGGGGTCCTTGATGAAGCATGAACCTACCGCCTAGAATGCGCATCGTCCCGACTCTCGAAGTCGTTGTTAACTAAAAACGCCAACCCCGGGAATATCAGCGAACATCGATGGGTTGACAAAATCATGATTCGAACGCATGTTCACTCGTTAGGAATGACGCCACTGCCTCAATGAAAGGTGGCTCCCTGAAGTAAAATTGTTTAGCGCAAGGAGTAATCTACGAATGATTTCAGTCAGAAATCTGCGTAAGGAATACGGACATTTGGTAGCAGTCAAAGATTTGTCCTTTGAGGTTAAAAAAGGACAAATTGTTGGCTTACTTGGTCATAATGGCGCCGGCAAGACCACCGTAATGAAGGTGATGACTGGCTTCCTTGAACCGACTGACGGAACGATTCTTGTCGGGGGAAAGGACGTTCGCACTGAGCGCATCGGCGTCCAAAGTCAGATTGGATACATGCCTGAGAATGCCCCTCTATACGATGAGATGTTGGTACAGGAGTACCTACTCATGATGGCTGAGTTGCGCGGCATTCAACCAAAGAATCGTAAGCAAGCCGTCATCGACGCAATAACGGCGACCGGTCTAAAGGATCGAGCAGTGCAACCCATTGCGACTCTCTCAAAAGGATATCGCCAGCGGGTAGGACTTGCACAAGCCATTCTACATCGTCCCGAAGTTCTCGTGCTGGATGAACCAACCAATGGACTCGACCCGGTTCAAATCCTTGAAATCAGAGCACTCATAAAGGAATTGGCTCAGACCTCAACCGTCATCATTTCGACCCATATCCTGTCGGAAATCGAGGCAATGTGTAACGAGGTTGTGATCCTGATTGACGGCGAATTAGCCGCCCATTCTTCGCTTGCCAAATTGCTGTCAGCAGAGCATGTTCAAATTATCTTCAATGACTCACCGTCAACTACTGTCATTGAACAGATTAAAGGTTACCCATCGGTCAAAACCGTCGAGCAAATCACCGTCGGTAACCGACAGGCTCTATCGGTCACCTGCTCAAACGCAGACGTTGTGTCAGGCGAGTTAATGAATGCAATGCGCGAGCATCAGTGGAACGTCAACGCAATCGCACCAGTCTCACCTAGTCTCGAGACAATCTTTCGCAAGCTAATGCGAGATTACGCAGACCAAAACCGTGAGAGGAAGGCTACTGCATGAATCACGTACTAACCATCATGAAGAAGGAACTCAGGTCGTACTTCTTGTCACCGGTGGCCTTGATATTCCTAAGTATTTTTCTGATTGCTTCGTTCGCAGTTTTCTTTCGGGTTGATGACAACATCTTCATTCGCAATTTAGTCGATGTCAGACCGCTGTTCCGATCACTGCCCTTGTTACTTATCTTTCTCGTTAGCGCGATCACCATGAAGCAATGGAGCGAAGAACAGAAGTTAGGCACGCTAGAAGTCCTTCTCACACTCCCGGTTAAAACATATCACCTCGTGCTAGGCAAATTTCTGGGAGGCTGGCTGCTCTGCTTGCTGGCATTAGCACTCACGATCTCACTCCCCTTTACGGTGGACCAATTAGGTGACCTAGATTGGGGACCGGTCCTCGGGGGATACCTCGGTGCTGCACTTCTCGCGAGTGCGTACCTCGCGATTGGTCTATGCGTCAGTGCTCGCACCGACAACCAGATCGTCGCACTGATGCTCACTCTGGTCGTCGGTGGCGTGTTCTATCTCATCGGAGGCTCCACACTCACGGAACTGGTAAGCACGAGTTTTGCCGAGACCCTCCGTGATATTGGAACGAGTTCACGGTTCGAGAGTATCGAGCGTGGTTTGTTAGACATACGAGACCTTGTTTACTTCGTGTCCTTGACGGTCTTTTTCTTAGCATTGAATGTTTTCTTTCTGGAACTCAAGCGTATGGACGCTCAACCAAAGTCGGCAAAGACGCTGCGGTCAAGTCATGTAGCTACCCTCGCGCTTATTGGGTTAAACGCGTTCCTCTTGAACCTTTGGCTCGCTCCGATTAACTCAATCAGAATCGACATGACCGCGAGTGCAGATTACACCATCAGCGATGTGACCAAATCCGTCCTTTCGGAACTCGACGAACCTCTGGAAGTCAAATTCTTCTTCACAGAGAAGACCCACGAAAAGCTCAAGCCGCTCATTCCGCAAGTTAAAGACATGTTGAAGGAGTATGCATCCATCGGTGGAGAACAAGTCAACATCGCTTTCGCCGATCCTTTTCAGGACAAGAGACTCGAAGAAACCCTGACCGACCTGTACAACATCAAGAGTGAACCACTGCCAGTGACCGACCAAAACTCGAGAGGCATTGCGAATATTTATTTTCACATCTTGATTCGTTATGGAAACCAATTTGAGGTCCTAAGCTTTCGAGAGTTGGTCGAGGCGCATGCAGAGGGCAATGACTACCGCGTTAAATTGAGAAATCTGGAGTATGATCTCACGAGTTCTATTCGTAAAGTGACCCAAGGATTCCAAAGTATCGAGTCCCTTCTCGCCAAGGATGGAAACCCCACCAAGGTGACCATATACCTAAGCAAAGACAATTACCCTGATACAATCAAAGAGATTCCAGCGAGCGTCGAAAAAGCGGTTGCCCTGATGGCTGATCGCACAAACAACCTCATTCAGATCGAAGTCATCGATCCAAGCAATGACCAAACCCTACAAGAAGAGCTTCGGACAAACTTCGGTTTTCAACCCATGACTCTTGGCATGTTTTCGGAGGGCTCATTCTGGTCGTATATTGTCGTGCAGCGGAACCACCGACTCATTCCCGCCCCTCTTCTACCGGAGTTCATTCTCAATCAAAAACAAGGCGATGCATCAAGCCAGATTACGGCGGGTGATATTCAGGCACTCATAGAGAATTTCATCAAACGTCTCACTCCGGGATTCAAGAAAACCGTGGGAATCGTGACTCGCTCAGAAGGTCCAAGCCAACCCGCGTTCATCGGGGCTCCACCCCCACAGGGTAAACGAGACTTTAACGAACTTGAGCGCACTCTGAGCGCAAGCTACAATGTTCGACGAATCGAACTCGGTAAGGAAGGTATCCCGACAGGCATCGATGTACTCATCGTTGGCAAAACGGGCACACTCGACCCAAGAGCCTGGTTTGCGATAGACCAATTCTTGATGCTAGGTGGATCGGTTATCGCGCTGGCAAGTCGCTTCGAAGCGGAGAATTCTGAAAGTGGTTGGCAAGTGAAGCCACTCGACGATGGTCTGCTTGACTTACTCAAAACGTACGGGGTTACGATTCGTTCTGAGCTTGCAATGGATCAACAAAATTTTGACTTCCCATTTCCAGTTGAAGAGAAGCGGGGGGCATATACCATCAGACGAATTGAAGAGATCGACTATCCCTATTTCCCTCGCCTTTCCGCAAGCGGTTTCCAAGAAGGTAACCTCGCGTTTAAGGGCGTGAAAGAGTTGGTGTTCCCTTGGTCAAGTCCGGTCTGGTTAACTGGCGAATTGGACGCGTCTGGCAACGAAACTCTAGATGGTCGCGGCTTACCCAAGATCAATTTACCTGCCGAATTGAAGGGCGAATATCTTGCGTGGACATCTCCCAAGGGGTGGTTGGATACAGATGGCGATATCTCTCCTGATATTTCATTGCCAAAAAACCAATGGTTCGGTGCCCCAACCGTCAATGAATTGAGAAGAGTCCCACTTGCGGTGACCGTCCAAGGCAAATTTACAAGTCACTATGCCGACAAGCCAAATCCACACATGGCAGCTGCCGCCAACGACCCGAGCATATTAGGACCAGACGAGTCCGGACGAACGATTAAGCGTGCCACTGAAAATGCGAGACTGATCGTCATTGGGTCAGCTGAGATGTTATCCGATAAAGGATACGCTTTCCCATTTCATAGCAACTTCATTCAGAATCTCATCGACTGGTCATTAGAAGACACGGCTCTCCTATCCATTCGCTCTGCTGGTGCCTTCGCAAAGACACTCAGAGAAACGGAAGCAGATGAACGCCAACGACTAGAGTGGATGAACTACTTTATCGTGCTTGCCCTGCTCGCTGCAGTGTTTGGAAGTACTTATACACGGCGAACGCTCACAGAGTCGATTATCAAGGACGAAAAGGAGGCGGTATGACGCATCTCCAAAAGACCCTACTCATCCTCGCATTTATTCAAGTACTGGCAGCTGTTGGTCTTCACTTGGATCCATCAGACACAGCCCCGGCGCCTGCGAACACGCTTCTGGGATTGAAGCCATCGGACGTAACCGAACTCAAGATTACCAAACCAGCTCAAGATCAGACGGCAGAGCAATCCCTGGTGTTGTCACGAAAGGACTCTGATTGGGTCCTGCCAAGCGCAGACAACTTTGCTGTTGATAGCCAGAAGGTTGATGAGGTCATTGAAAAACTTACAAACCTCACGGTTGAAAACCCCATTGCCTCCTCTGCAGTCAATCACAACACACTGAAAGTTGGCGTTCGCGAATACAGCAAGCGAGTAACAATCAAGACCGCAACAGAATCGGTTGAACTCGTCATTGGCGACGCAAAGGGTCGCTCAATGTACCTAAGAAGGAAAGACAGTGCAGATGTCTATCTTGCAAATGGCATCACCGCATTCGATGTGGGTCATGAGGTAACCCACTACACTGACCCGGAATACTTTTCCGTATCTGACCTCAAAGAGGTGATTATTGAGCGCCCCAACGTAGCACGCTATTCGACCGTCCGGCTGTATCAAGACTCAGGTGGTCTTTGGACCGTGGAAGGGTTGGAGGACAAGACATTGGAGCAATCGAGAGTCCGCGCTCTATTGTCCGCAGTCCGTTCGGCCCGAATGGTTCGTCCTGTAGGAAAATCACTCAGACCTGAATTTGGTTTGGGGAACCCAAAAGTGAAAGTGACGGTTGGCGGTGAAAATAAGACTGTTGAGTTTATCTTGGGCAATATCACCGATGACTTCATTTACATGAAAGCAAGCGACAAAGAAGACGTCGTCATGGTGCGAAAATACACCGTTGAATCACTATTCACCCTTGACCCGACTCGCCTGATCGATCCCAAAGCCAACTCGGCAGCCGAGCCGGGACTGAATATGCCCGCTCCTCCAAGCCTTACTCCAATGCAACAATGAACGAGTTGCCAAATGGTTCATGCTCACCACATGTTGACTAATGGGACTCGCTTTGCGCCAACACCCACGGGCGAGCTTCACCTTGGCAATATGCGTACTGCACTCGTCACCTTTCTTGCTGCGAAAAAGTTCGGTTACCGACACATCTTAAGAATGGACGATCTTGATCCCCTCGCCGTGAAATCGGGTGCAATTGCTCAACAGCTAGACGACCTTGAGTGGCTAGGTCTGACTTATGACGAAGGGCCAAGAGAAGGTGGCTCATTGGGTCCCTACGCCCAATCTCAGCGCTTTGAACACTATGAGAGTTGCATCACAGAATTGAACGAAATGAAGCTACTCTATCCATGTTGGTGCTCTCGAAAAGAAGTGCTTTTGGCGACGCTAGCGCCGCATGCAAGCGATGAAGGCCCAATCTACCCAGGTACCTGCCGCCCCCAAAAGGCAGAAAAGATAGCCAACCTTTCGGCACTCCCCACTCGAAATGGACGCGTACCTGCACTCCGAATTAATGTGGCGCGGGCGCTCAGTCTACTCAAGAAAAACACGTTCGTATTCGCAGACGAAGTGTACGGTGAACAACAGGTGAGTCCTCTAATCAATTATGGTGATTTCGTCGTCCGTCGAAAAGACGGAATCGCGTCATATCAATTGGCTTGTGCCTACGACGACCATAGTATGCAGTGTGGTCTGGTATTGCGCGGTGACGATTTACTTTTATCCACCGGTCGGCAACTCTTGTTCTTTGAACTTTTTCAATGGAGTCAACCAGCATAT
>JBMYRY010000146.1:0-6511 GCA_049602795.1 Bradymonadia bacterium | reverse complement strand
CGGTCTAGTCCATCTCTCAAAATTAGATTGTAACCACCATCAAATTCTAGACGGCTCCCTTGCCGATATTTCGCATAAGTACCTGTGGTCTGATAGTCCGTACTTACCTCGAAGGTCAGTGGGACTGGTCTTAATCCCCCATAAACGCCAACGTCCACTCGTTTGTGGACCTTCGTAAGGAGATTTACTCCATCAACCCAAGCATTCCCAGAGGCCGGTATTAAGATTCGCCCAAGCGATGCCTTTAGTTTTTTGCCCCAGAAGGGATGGGTAATATTTGCTTCTCGCGTTCGTTGAAATGATTCTGTGTTTCCAAAGCGGCGTTCATCGCTTTCTGTGTCATCCCAAATCAAGGTCGTATCGAGTTCAAACTCCAAGCCATTTTCGGTGAGTGACTCGCCCAACAAGTCCACATCAATAAATGTGATCAAAACCTTCCGATTGAGGGCACCATCATCGATTGAGCCAACAACACGGGTAGAAAAACGTCCATCCCATTCAGGCTCCGTTTCCGCACCAGCAATTGATGCAAAGCTCGCCAAGTACGCACATGCGATCAGAATAATTATTCGCATAGACCGCAACCTGCACCTACCCGTGCGGGGAACCAGCTTTGAGTCGTGTGACAATTATCGCATCCATCACGTCCGCCTGGCAGACAAATGGTGTGGTCGCACGTTGGCGAACCTGCCGTTGCGGCAAATGTGTCTGAATGGCAGAAGTCGCATTGATTCGGTAGACCCCCGTAAATCCTATTCGGATGACATTCGCGACATTCAACAAACCGATGTGCACCGGACAAACGGAATCCCGTTTGGTTATGCAAGAAGGTACTCGGCAAGAAATAAGACTGTGTGTGACAGTCGTTACAGGTCGGACCGAGGCTCCCAAAGTGAGGATCGCGATGGCAATTGACACACTCGGGACCACGACCAACGAGCGTTTGCTCGCGATCGTTACCATGACATCGTTCGCATGCAATCTCGTCATGTACCCCCTCGATCTTGAAGGGACCGAAATCATGAGCTTGACCAACATTTACGGACCAACTGTCGGCCGTATGGCAGCGAACACAGTCCGTTCCCTTTTGACCCTTATGAATATCAACGTGACAACTTTCACAGTCATTGGGCGTGCCAGTGTATTGATTATTGACATGACACTTACCGCACTCGGTATCAACGTGACGCCCTTCAAGCTTGTAATTCGTTTCCTTCTGATGATCGAAATCAACGACCGGCGACCATTTTTCTGGCGTATGACAGGCCTCGCACGCACGGTCGAATTGCCCCTCATGGAAATTGTAATGACAATTCGAACATGTTGAATCAATCGGTTTGTAGTGTCCGTTTTTGTGACACCCTGTACATGGCACAATCTGATGCCTGCCCGTTAATTCGAAGCGACTGATCGCATGGTCAAAAAGCGGAATCTTCCAATAATCGAAGGCTTTATGGCACTGATCGCACTCTTTATCCTTAAACTGAGCGCTATGCATATCCGTGTGACAGTAGCTACAGGCACGCTGGGTATCATCTTCAAGTTCAGTCCCATTCGGGTGACACCGGAAGCACGCCTGCTCCTGGTGCTTCCCTTCAAGCGCAAACCCCGTTCGAGAATGATCAAAATGGGTTTTGTTCCATGCAACAGGTGAATGACAGTTACTACATGGATCTGTTCCAAAGGTTTCCCCATGTGGATTTTCATCCGCGTGACATGTTCGGCATGCTGGGTCGATTGGCTTATAGTGCCCCTTAGGGTGGCAGTCGGCACACGGTGTTGTCTCGTGTTTGCCTTCAAGGGGAAATCGGGACATTTTGTCGTGGTTAAAAAGGGAATACTTTGCCTGGAATCCGGCAGGTTGATGACACCGAGAACAGTCCATGCCTTCAAATTGACCACGGTGAGCATCTTGATGGCAGCTATCACAGCGATTGGATGGCGGGTCCCACCGTTCCCAACTATGGCAGTCTAAACAGAGTGCGGTTTGGTGACGACCCGTGAGTGCCCACCCAGTAAGCTTATGGTCAAAGTCCATCTGACCACGGAAGCTGCTCGTCACGTGACACTGGTCGCAGCGCAACTCTCCAAATATGTTTTCGGGGTGAGGGTCTTCATGACAGGTTTCACAGCCGTTTACATTAATCGGACCAAACTTCTGTTTCCCTAAGTGGCACTTTGAACATGATGCCTCTAAATGCCTACCATCCAGTCTAAACTCCGTTTCGCGCGTGTGGTTAAACTCAAGTTCAGCATTGAGTTGGGTCCAACCGAAGACGTTGTGGCATCGTTCACACTCATTTAATGACGTTTTCTTCGCCTCTCCATGATATTCACCGTGACATGATGCGCAGGCTTTATCTGTGCCAAGGTAACTCGGACGATTGCTTTCCGGACGAGTATTGCGGTGGCATTCACGACAGCCAACATTGGTATGTCCACCAAGAATTGGCCACCCAGTCAACTTATGATCGAACGTTTTCTCATTTAGCCCCAATAGGTCGTGATTTCGCCCCAAGTGCTCGCGATGGCAGCTTTTGCACGGCACCTGTTGAGCGACTCGGTCGTGGAAGCCTTTTCTCTGCTCAAGTCGAATTTTAATATCTGTGTGGCAATTTAGGCATTTAGTATTTGGTACACCCTCAAACAGAACGTGACAGTCATTACAATGCTCCTTTTCATCAAACTCTGCATGAGGATTAGACAAAGGAGGGGCTGCCCACGCAATCGCACTGATGAGTCCAGTGGATGCCCACACCCAGAATATCGTAACGATGCAGAATCGGGCATAGCCGACTCGAGTTCCAACCATTCGTTCTACCCGCCAACCTGATACATTAGGGCGAAAACAACATGTAGGATGAGTGCACCGAACATGATGTTACTCGAAGTTACATGAATGACTCGGTATCGCTTCAATACCTTTGCAAGAAATGTTTGAAATTTGACTGAACGCTCTAACTTCGCCTTGCGGTACATCATCTTCGTCAAAGCAGGAATTTCTTCCTTGTCGACCGTAGCCGAAGTCTCCTCGATGATCGTACGGATGTCAGCATCTGTACGCCGCTGCCAATTCACGTATCGAATCAACCCCTTCCAAAAGCCTGTCTCCTCCGCCCCGTCAGCGCTCCCTTTAACGTCCTCTGGTACACTTTGCAGAAGAGTTTCTAGTTTGATAATGGCTGTGTAGCCATCTTTGCGATCACCAAACTGTCGCTCAATCGACTCATTCAACCCTTGAATCTGCGTCGAGACTTCGTTGAGTTCAAGTTGATTCCCAGCCTGACTTCTTGGCACTAAGAAGAGCAGGTAACGACCTACGACCCCCGTTAGAATTGCTAAAACCATGGTCGCGAAGGTGGCGATCGCTATGGGATCGCTGAACACAAAGGCTGTATGAAAAAATCCGTAGATGCCTCCCAACACCCCCAGCCAAATGTGAGACTCCATCCACACCCGCGTGTGGCCCGTAAATCGCCTCAACCGATACAATTGAGTCCCGATCATTGCAAAGGAGCCAATGTACCCCAAACTATGACTGAAGAAGTCACCGACCTTGAACGGGGCCTGTTCATCCAAAGGTTCATTAAAAATCCCCATCCGATACCCTAAGGTTGCAAAGGTCAAATCAGGCCAATACAACCTTCCGAGGCATTCCCACGTGAGTACGGCGGTGTTTAACACAGTAAACCAAAGCCAAAATTGCCGCCATTTCCTCGGAATTGCCTCTGGACTTTCAACCGCATCAAAGCCGGGCCGCTCATGGACGTTAAATTGTTGCCAGTAATTGAATAGGTCAATGCCATCAACCTGAAAGAGTGCGCCAGTAGGACACGCCGAGATGCACGCCTTGTCGTCAAAGCCTGTGCAGTTGTCACACTTCTGAGCGATCAACTTGCCCTTCGCTTTTGGGTCGCGGTTGGGAAAGTAGGTCGCTAGGTCCAACTCCGATACCGGGTGCATTCGAATTGATCCATAACTACACCCTTTCGAGCACATGGTGCACCCAACACAATTGTCGGAGATAACAATTTCCTTGGTTTCCGGGTGCTTGGAGATGTGTCCGAATTTGCATTTATCGATACACTCCGGCACGACACAGTTATGACAATTCTGAGGGACTTCCGTTAACCCGTACTTCACCTCACTCGGACCAAGTCTGTCCGTGCCGTGTCGGGTCTTACATGCGTCGTAGCAGCCATCGCACTCAATACAAATGTCCATTCGTTTGAGTTTCACTCGGCCTGAGAAGGTCAGTCGCTCTTGAACCAAGAAGCGAGCAATCTCCATCTGAGCATCATTATCAAAGCGGGTATGTTGCCGATGAATTACCGGTCTTAGTGTTTCGGAGAAGTTGTCTCGGAATACCTCAAAGCTACGAAGGCAGCGATTCAGGTCATTGTACTCAAACTTAATGACCTTCACCGGACACATCGCAGTGACTCGCATGCGGCTCCGATTCTCGGTGCCAAATGCACGGTAAATAAATGGCTCGCCCACCGACAAATAATTGAGAATCGTTTCGCGTCCATTCAAGTCGGTAGAATGAATGCTGACATCCCCAAATGTAAGCCAAAAGACCGGTGGATGTTCCTGCCGATTGACGGGACCGTCGAATAAATGAGTGCCCCGAGGTAATTCAAGGTAAGTTGCACGGCTCGCCAAAGCCTCTAATGATTCCGGATCAATCGACGCAAAGCCCGGCGAGAGTTGACGCAATTGTTCAGCACTCACCGGCTGTGGTGCTGTTGTTCTCCCTTGTCTGCCCTTTCTCCCACGTTTGACTGCCGCGGAGCGTACCCGCTGACTGCTTTGTCTGGTCACTGCCTACACTTTCTGGCGCACTTACCGTGCTTCAATTCTTACATGAAATAGAATAGCAGGCATTTAAGCGTTAAGAAACTCAGAGCGTAATAGAATCTCTCCGCGAGACAGAGCCCTGTGTCAGAACGGAGACGGTCCGCAGGTACCCGGACCGTCAAATTCCTCAGGCAAGATGCCTGGGGGAATCTGATTGCAGTTGATGCCGGGATGACATTGAACAATCGGAATCGTCATCAGGAACTGGTTACATTTGCACACGGTCTTGGGCATCCCGCCCAACGCCGATAGCGGATCAACCTCGCAATTGGATCCAGGGCTGCAAACACCGTTCCCACCAGGGTTAGCATCACATTGACCATCCGTGTAAAAGCACTGCCCGGTCTCTTGATTACAGCCCATCTCAACATCACCAGCGACACAATCTGCTGGACTGGTACAGCCTGGTGAGCCATCCGGCTTTTCACATCTACCACTCGTAGCATTGCATGTCGTTCCGCCTTGACACTGAATGCCTGCACACGGTGAGTTCACGCATTCAAAGGTGGTCGTGTCACATTCACTTCTTGCCGGACAATCCGATTGCTGTAGACACGCAACACAATCTCCCGAGATGCAATAATTCCTACCCGTACAGGTCGCACAGTCATTATCAGTAATACATTCTCCGCACGAACTCGGCGCCTCACAACGCCAGGTATCGGGATTACAGATTTCGCCAAGAGAGCAAATGCCATTGGGTCCACATTCGCCGCAAATACCCTCATCTTCTATGCATACAGGCGTCGCACCTCCACATGCGCCGCCGCAGGGATCGCAACGTCCCGCTGTGGGAACACACACATCATTTTCACAGACTTTCCCGCTGTCACAACTGCCCTCGTTGCATGGGCTCACACAAACGCTTCGACCGTCCACCATCACGCAATTCAATCCGTCAGCGCAGGTGCCTTCTCCATAGCAACGCTCGCATTCAACTGGTGCATCGACACAAACGCCCGTCGAAGAATCACACACGAGCCCTGGACCACAAGGCTTTCCTGGGCACACCTCACAAGACCCATTAACCGGCACGCAAAGTTCAATGCCTTCTCTACACGAAAACCCTTGGGGGCAACTTGCGCCGTTGGCACAACTGCCAAAACAATACGCCGACTCTCCAAGCGCCTCACACACGGCGTTGGGACCAAGCTCGCTGCAGTCTGATGGTCCGGAGCATGGTGCACACGCAACGCCCTGAGGTACAAACCCGCCCGCGTCCACACTCGGCCCAACGGTCATCGCGTCATTACCGCTAATGACCATGGCGTCAGGCAGCACATTACGAGTCCGAGGGCGGCAAACGCCGCCATTACAGGTCATTTCTGAGGGGAAAGCCGCACAGTCCTCGTCTGTTGAACACGATGTCAAACAAGTAAAGGAGTTGTTATCACACGTGCACAGAGCCTCCATGGAAGTGCCATCATTGCATTCCTTTGGACCGCAGGTATTGTAACCCAGTACACAGGTGCGATTACCCTCGGGACAATCAGCTGCGGTTTCACAAGGGATCGCCTCACAGGAATTGTCTGAGCAAATCTCTCCGCGCCCGCAATCGCCGTCAGCGCTACATTCATCATCGTTGCACGCAAAGGCAAGCAGTGCGAAGAAGACAAAAACAAACCTGTGCAAACCGTACGTCATTTAATCA
>JBMYRY010000145.1:0-6515 GCA_049602795.1 Bradymonadia bacterium | reverse complement strand
ACGAACAATTCAATGCAGGGCGAGCAGACATCATGGGTGTCGAAGCTGTGCTCAAAACTCGCTTTGGACTAGGCGATGGCGCTAAAGGGACTGTGCAAGCGGCATATACCTGGACACATGCTCAGTTCCAGAGCAACTTTCAAAGTGGGTTCTCCCAATGGGGAACTGTGCAGAAGGGCGACCTCTTTCCCTATGTCCCCGCCCACCAAGGCAGCCTCGGATTTGGCGTCGAAAAAGGAAAAGTCACCCTGGACCTAAACGCAACCTTCGTCTCTGAGATGAGAGACGTAGCTGGGCAAGGTGACGTGGAAGAAAATGAACTCATTCCCGCCAACAAAGTCATCGACCTCGCAGCAGGCTATCTGCCCCGGAAAGGGACAAAACTTTATCTCAAAGTGGAAAACCTCCTCAACGAAGCCTACATGGTCTCAAGACGACCATTTGGCGCACGCCCAGGCAAACCCAATCAGGTCATCGTGGGCTTCAAACAAGCATTATGACTCAACCGACGTGGCGCTAGAATCACAGACCTGACTACGCCGCCGGATACTCGCTCACACATCGCTCAACAATGTTATGCCTCTATCGTTGAGTTCTCGTTTCCCAGAACTGGATATTCTGGCATGGTATTGAGTAAGTGGCGGCCAGACCGATGACCGCACGTAGTTCAGACGCGCTGGGGGGCGTTATTCATGAAAAGTCTGCGTATATTGAGCCTATTTTTGCTCCTACTCGGCGGCTGTGGAGAAGAGACGCCTACCGATGACACACCTCTATCTTTGCCCGGCACAATGGATGGAAGCGCTTCGGATGACACGTGTTTTACGCCTACGCTAGATGTTGTGGCGAGTGGCTATATCTATGTAGATGAAGATCTCTCTGAACGCAGTATGTATACGTCCGGACGCGCAGATGATGATGCACCGATTGAACCATCCATGACCGTTCTAGGTGCGTCATCACAATCATATGAGTTGTCAGCGTGCAGTGACGGGAAATATGAGCTCGCTGGGCTCGACGATGGCGTGTATCTCATTGCCCCAACCCACAATGATCGACAATGCAGCACCAACAACTGCTCAAGTAGTTTCGCAAGAGCCATCGAAGAAAATCGTCGCGCGGTGATGGTGACCTTTGGAGATAGTCTTGCCGTGTATGGTGAAGCACCAATGTTTCCCGACCGATTCGCCACCCTAGTGGGCGGACTTGTAGAGATCGACAACCGAAATGTCGCCATCGCGGGTAGTACCTCCGAAGATTGGTTGCCAGATGGTAATTACTTTCAGTCTCGACTCACGCCCCACATTCCCAATGCCGATCTCATCGTCATCACAATTGGCGGAAACGATCTCATGACGCTCTTCAGCGACGCCGCATCCCTACTCGCCGACATCCCTGCCGCAGTGGAAGAAGCGAGACGAATCATTCAGCAGGTGATTGTAAACCTGACAGTGATGATCGATGCCATCCGAGCAATCAACCCTGACGTCGATATCGCGTTTTGTTTGTATCCAGACTACACCCAAGCAAAAGGAACCATTTGGCAGACCATCAATACGCTTGTGGGAGAAGGCGAACTCGCAGCCATGCTCACAGAAGCACGGGACGCATTTCCCACCGACGGGCACAATCTGATGTTAGTCGATATCTTTGGTGCTGCTCAGGGTATTGACCTAAAGGATCATCTCTGGACCCAGCCAAATGGACAACTCGACCCCCTACATTTTAGCGCAAAAGGGCATGTGCTATACGCAGAAGAACTCTTCAAAACCCTTGGTGGTCTTCTCATTGGTCCGAGCCCGTTAGGTGAGCTTGGACACACCCCCATCGGTGCCGAACGAGACTTTGGATGGCGCCCCTAATTCACGAGATGTGGTGCACGCCGAGCAGCGTCATCATTCACACAGCTACTCAATGACCGTGACACTCAAACGACCCATCAAACTCCACAAAGTAGACTGGGCCTGTAAACCACCTTGAGCAAGCGCAATGTGCGTAACGTCTGCGGGAAATTGCTGCCAAGTTGGATCTACAACCACCCATTTCTCGCCAATCTTCACTTCATTCCAGGCATGGTAGCCAAATCGTCGGAGCCGAGCGACATACGCAATCCCAGTCATAACTTTAGCCTCAATCCCAATGGATCTAAGCAAACCAGCAAACAAGAATGCGTGCTCATTGCAATCACCACTGCGCGTGCGCAACGTCTCGAGAGCTGCTGGTAGAGAGGCAACAGGGCGTTGCTCAATATTCGCCTTAAACCAACTGAGTATACGCCGAATCACCTCTTGAGCAGACCTAACATCCGAAACAATCGATAGTGCCTGGCTTCGAATTTCACCTTCGGCAGATTGTGCAAGTAGGTCTGGCGAGGGCAGTGGGTGCTCACTGATTTCAAAGTCTACGCGGGCAGGTACTTGGGTCCGAGTGATGGTCAACTCATCCTCTTTCCAAGTCTGATGGTCCGCCACAGTGAGCCGTAATGTTGAGTTTAATTGGCTCAACCGATACCGAATTTGAGGTCTCTGGTCATAGTTTTTGGGCATGTTGGTCACGGGAACGAGCAGCGCCTCAGCAAGGTCCACTAAATCTGTTTGGTTGCTCTGGTTAAACGTCACAGTGGCTTCTGGCTCGAGCTGAGCCGTTAACCCCATGCCTAAGTCTTGACGAATCACTTCACCATCTTCTCGAACCCATGCCGTCAGAACTACACCCATCGTCTCTTGCTCAACTTTGAGAGCCGAGATCTTACGATCAAGCACATAAACGTCTTCATACTCAATCGCTCTCAACTTGATCTTGCGAACGCTCTGCGTCAATGGATCGAGCAGACGAAACTGACGAACATCACCCGGTTGTAAATTCTCAGCCGTAATTCGAGACCCCATCACGGAACCAATGATCAAATCTTGGTCATACGGCAACGTAAAGCGGTTTTCACTGCCCCCTGTTTGAATGATTAACGTGAGTTCATCCCCTTTAACCGCACCGGTCCCCTGCACAGTTGTCTGGCCCGATGACATGGAGAACGTGACCGAATTCAACCCAAAGCCATCATCGAAATGCGCACTCAAGGCCATTCGAATCCCGAGGTCTTCACCGAAAGCCTTGAATCGAAAACGGGTCTTAACATCGTAATCAAAGCCACCACCTTCGATGCGGCGTCGCTCAATTCTTACATCACCAACCGGTTTCGCTTGATAATAAATACTATAGATAGATTTGCCGGGCTTGAATGCTCGACTAACCATTTCAGTCGTATTGCTTTGCTCATCCTGCCCATCCACCGCCCGCATGAACAATAAACAAGCGGCGAGACAAATAGAGCCGACCCCCAAAACATGCCATTTGTGCTCATTGAGTTTCATAAATATACGATGACATATTTTCAGTTCGAATAGCTGTTTTGATTTTCCCGTCCTCTGTTAGATCTGAACGCTTGAGTAGTGTAGGTCTTCATGCTACATCATTTCGTATCGGGCTGATAAGGAGAGATGGATGGACGTCTTCGGAGATGACAACGCCGGTGCCGGTGGAACGATAGAATTTACAGCGCTTCATGAAGCGACCAGACATCGGTACCTAAACTACGCATTGAGTGTCATTACATCTCGAGCATTACCTGACGTAAGAGACGGTCTTAAACCCGTACAAAGACGCATCCTCTATGGCATGTACCGAGATCTCAAGCTGCGTGCAGATTCAAGGTTCCTTAAAAGCGCACGCGTGGTGGGTGAAGTCATGGGTAAGTATCACCCCCACGGAGACCAATCCATTTATGATGCGATGGTCCGTATGGCTCAACACTTCAGTCTGCGTTACCCACTTGTAGATGGACAGGGCAATTTCGGCTCTGTTGACGGCGATTCAGCTGCCGCAATGAGATATACCGAGGCGCGGCTACAAGCGCTTGCCGGAGAGTTCTTGTCGGAAATCGGCTCACAAACCGTTCAGTTTAGGCCAACCTACGATGGACAACTCTTTGAACCTGTTGTCTTGCCTGCTCAAGCGCCGAATCTACTCATCAATGGGTCATCCGGTATCGCGGTGGGCATGGCAACCAATATTCCTCCACACAATTTAGGAGAAGTTGTCGATGCGCTCGTAGCCATGATCGACAATCCCCTCGTCAACATGGAAACCGTCTGCCGTCACATTAAGGGGCCTGACTTTCCCACAGCCGGCGAACTGATTTCTACCCCCGAAGAAATTGCCGCCGTTTATGAAACCGGACATGGTCCCATCAAGGTTCGGGGTACATACACCGTTGAAACCATCAACCGGAAAAAATATGTCATCGTCACGAGTATCCCATACGGACTCAACAAATCATCGTTGGTGGAGAAAATTGCGCAATTCATTATTGCGAAAAAGGTACCCCAAATCGTCGATATTCGGGATGAAAGTACGGACGAGATCCGCATCGTAATGGAGCTACGTCGTGGCGCAGCGCCTGAAGCTGCAATGGCTTACCTATATAAGTATACGCCGCTAGAGCAAAACTTTAGCGTTAATCTCACCTGTCTAGTACCCACTGATAATCCGGAAATCTCGGCCCCATCGCGATTAAGCCTCTTAGAGGTTTTGCGGCATTTCCTCGATTTTCGAATGGATGTGGTAACTAGACGACTCAATTTTGAACTCGGCAAACTGAAAAAAGCGATCCATCGGCTCGAAGGCTTTGAGACAATTTTCGACGCCCTCGACGAACTCATTGCTCTCATCCGAGCGAGTGAAGGTAAAGCAGATGCCGCACGCAAAATTATGGCGAGATTCGGTTTGGATGAAGAACAAACCGACGCCATTTTGGAGTTAAAGTTATATCGACTAGCCCGACTTGAAATCCTCTTAATTCAGCAAGAACTCCTAGAGAAGCGGCTCGAAGCGGAGCGCATCGAAGGCTTACTCAGCAGTGAATACGAACGATGGAATCTTGTACGGCGCGAGCTCCTTGAATTGAAGGAGGCCTATGCGGACCCAAGACGGACAATTGTGGCAGGTCCATCCGATCTTGATCTGAGTGATTTCAACCCCGAAGCTTTCATTGTTCGTGAACGAACGTGGGTAATTGTGTCTAGGCAAGGACGTATAAAACGTCAAAAGGGATTTAGCGACGTCAGCGCTATCCGGTTGCCTGACGGCGATGAAGTTGGATGGGTTCTGCGAAGTGACACCACCCAAACCCTGATTGTATGCACGCAATTCGGCTCGGCGTACACCGTGCGTATCGATGATATTGTCGCAACCACAGGGTACGGAGATCCCATCCAGTCCATGTTCAACTTCTCTGACGGGGAACGCATCGTCGGCGTCGTCTCAAGTGACGCAAAACTGCACCCAGTAAGCGAGACACAAGAGACCGAATTGGACGCAGAAACGGATAATGAAGGTGCTAAGGCACCGTTTATGATCGGCATCACGAAGAGTGCACGATGCACACGCGTATCCATCTCATCTTACCACGACGTATCCACCAAGAATGGCCGACGCTATATGTCGGTGGGTAAAGATGATGAAGTGCTCAGTGTCTATGCCACCGATGGCAGCGAACACATTGCACTCGCGTCCAAAAAAGGGAGAGCGATGTTGTTTCAGGTCACCGATATTCCTGCGAAGTCGGGGACCGTTAAGGGCGTCACCGCCATTAAACTGGAAAAAGGGGACGAGCTCATCGGCTTTTGCCTGACCCGAAAAAAGCGAGACGGGCTCACGGTTCGCACAAGTCGAGGTCGCGAGCTCATTATCCGTGAAACAAGTTACAAACCCGTCAAACGAGGTGCTCGCGGCACACCGGTACTAAAGGTGGGTCACTTTGTCGAATGTGATCTCCCTGCGCAGATCATCACGCCTCACGTAGAAATCGAGACCAATGAGAACGCAGACGCTTCAGATGAGACGGAGGACCTATCATGAGTACCAATTACACTGCGTCAGACATCACCATTTTGGAAGGTCTCGAGCCAGTCCGAAAACGGCCTGGCATGTACATTGGGGGCGTGGGCGAAGCTGGATTACATCACCTCGTTTGGGAAGTCCTAGATAATGCTGTAGATGAAGCAATCAATGGTCACGCCAGCTACATCACTGTCTATCTTGAGCGAGATGGACAAAGCATTAGTGTAGAAGATAACGGTCGTGGCATCCCCATCGAACCTCATCCAAAAGATAAAGCGGGTCGTAGCACGCTCGAAGTCATCTTCACCGAATTGCATGCCGGCGGCAAATTCGAGCAGGGCGCGTATCGAACTGCAGGCGGTCTCCACGGCGTCGGTGCATCGGTCGTAAACGCACTATCAAAAAATCTATGCGTGCGCGTTCGCCGAAATGGTCAACTGCATGAACAGCAATTTAGCAGAGGGCGCCCATTAGGACCGATCGCTGTTGTGGGCGATGCGCGGGGCACCGGTACCTACGTGCGCTTCACCCCAGACCAAGAGATTTTCGAAACAACGACATTCGACCCAGACATCATCGCAAGACGTCTCGAAGTAAAAACCTATCTACATGAAGGACTG
>JBMYRY010000144.1:0-6535 GCA_049602795.1 Bradymonadia bacterium | reverse complement strand
ACTGCGCATACGATTCGGACCCATCCACGGGTGTTGGAAACCGGTGCACTGGTCAACATTGAGGCCGACAGCCTTAATGCAACCGTGCTTGGTCCAAATGTCGAGGATGAAACGTACGATGCATTTATCCGCGATGTACATCGTGAGATGACTCAGAAAAGTGGTCAGAAGTGCACGGCTACTCGACGAATTTTCGTGCCCATGGAAAAGATTGATGAGGTCATTGAAGATTTGGGGGAGAAGCTCGCAACGACACGAGTAGGCGATCCGAATTTGGATGGTGTTCATATGGGACCGCTCGCCAGCATGTCACAGAAGACTGCGGCGTTGGAAGGGCTCGAACTGCTTCTGTCACAGGGAACTATTGCTTATGGACATCCCACCGAAGGCAGCCTCGTTGGCGCCGATTCGAATCGGGGCGCATTCATCCTCCCGACTCTAATCAGAACTGATGATTCCAGTGCACAGGCTCATGTGCACAATGTTGAAGTATTTGGACCGGTGGCGTCGGTGATTGGCTACGATGGAACCGCTGCGGATGTGAGTCGATTGATCAGTTACGGACAAGGTTGTCTCGTCACTGCAGTATACGGCGATGATAGAACATTCCTTGCCGAGTGCATTGCGGACTCGGCAGCCTGGAACGGGCGCTTGGTATTGACTGACGCTAAGATTGCAGCAAAATCCTATGCCCCGGGAATGGTGTTGCCTCATCTTCTTCATGGTGGTCCGGGCAGAGCCGGAGGCGGTGAAGAGCTTGGTGGCACGAGAGGGCTGCGAATTTATCAACAAAGAACAGCAATTCAAGGTAACGGTCCCTTGATTGCGAAGCTTCTCGGCGCGGATTGAGCACGTGTGAGTATGCCTTCTAATGGTCCTGCTGCATTGGGCACAGACGGTCAACATCTGATTTCCGTAGCCCCGATGATGCAGCGCACAGACAGACATTTTAGGTATTTGATGAGGCTGATTTCCTCACGGACCTTACTCTATACGGAAATGGTTACCACCGGTGCGATTTTGCATGGTGACCAGCGCTTTCATCTTGATTATTCAGATGCTGAGCATCCAATTTCACTTCAATTAGGTGGCGATGATCCGGCGCAACTCGCAGCGTGTGCGAAGTTGGCTATGTCGTACGGCTACGATGAAGTGAATTTGAACGTCGGGTGTCCGAGTAATCGTGTTCAGCGCGGCTCCTTTGGCGCGATCCTCATGCTCCGACCAGAGCGTGTTCGAGACTGCGTACAAGCAATGTCAGACGCGACCGGTATGCCGACGACTGTCAAACATCGCATAGGTGTAGACGAGGTGGATCAGTATGAAGATATGCTTCGTTTCGTTGAAATTGTCTCTGAAGCGCCCTGTGTTCGCTTCTCTGTTCATGCTCGCAAAGCGTGGTTGAATGGTCTGAGTCCCAAGGAAAATCGAACGATTCCCCCGCTTCGTTATCCGGAGATTTATCGATTAAAGAAAGCCCACCCTGACCTTGAGATTGAGATCAACGGGGGCGTGAGAACTCTTGAGGACATGCGCGAACATTTGAGACACGTGGACGGTGTGATGATTGGTCGTGCAGCGTACGATAACCCAATGCTTTTTGCTCGAGTGGACCAAGAGATTTATGGGTCATCAACCCAGGTTCGCGATGAGTTTGAAGTTGCATGTGCAATGTTGCCCTATGCCCGAGACTGGGTCGCCGGTGGCGGTCGACTGCATCATATTTCTAGACATATGTTGGCATTATTTCAAGGACAGCCGGGGGCTCGAGCGTGGCGCCGTACCTTGACCCAGGCGTCTACGGACCCCACGGGCGGCGTTGATCCGCTACTTCGGGCGCTTGATGGTATCTCGCATGCGCGCGCGCACGAATTTTTTGAAGAAAAGAGCAGCATGGGAATAAACTAGGACCTACGCTCAGTTTGTGTAAGCGATGACCAAATAATCAATGGGAACATTTTCAAAAACTATGTTTGGTAAGCTATTCGGGAAAAAACAGACCCTGTCTGAATTTGAAGCACAAACGATGCCTTATGCTGACCTTTTGTTCGGGGCAGCCCTTAGGATGACTCGTGACGAAACAACGGCGGAGGACCTAGTTCAGGAAACATTTCTGCGCGCGTATCGTTTTTGGCATCGATACGAAAAGGGCACAAATCTCAAGGCCTGGCTACTCCGTATTCAAACGAACGAATTCATTAACCGATATCGAAAACGACAACGCGAGAAGACCGTTTTTGATGTGCACAACTATGACACCGCGGTCGAGACTTATACGGAGACCGAATCAACCCACCTACCGCCCGAGGTCCGTACTCAATTCTTAACTGAACTGATGGGGGATGAGGTGATGGAGGCCCTTGAATCTCTCCCTGTGGATTTTCGGATGGTGGTTATGCTGGTGGACATCAATGACCTATCCTACAAAGAGGTAGCGGAGATCCTCGACTGTCCCGTCGGGACGGTGATGAGCAGACTGCACCGAGCGCGGAAGATGATGAGACTAAGCTTGTTTCAGTATGCGGTCGACCGCGGGATTATTCCCCAACCGTCGGCTCAACCTGAGCAGATTACTAGTCTCAGGGCGTTCAAAATGAGTCAGGCAGGAGTCAAGAAGTGAAGACGTTAAGTTGTGAAGAATTTCAGCAATTTATCGATCCATATATCGATGCCGAATTTGACCATGCTGAGCGAGCACTTTTTGATGCGCATTTGTCGACATGTGCGGGGTGTCGAAAGCAGTTTGAGCATCGCACATGGTTTCAGAGGGGGATCCGACCAGCGTTGAAACGCCCAGTGATTACACCCACGTTGTTACACACTCGAATCCAAACACGTTTGCGTCAGGAACGGCGATCAATCGATTTCAAACGCAGTGTACGGAAGTTTGCGTCCGCGAGTTCAGCAGTGGCGAGTGTGGGGTTGATTTTGCTCTTCGTAAGCCCGTTGGTTGGTTTTTCCACGACGGTTGTAGATGAGGCGCTCGACCATCATCAATTAGAGATGCCCTTAGAGTTGCCCTCACCTAGGACCGGGGAAGTTGACCACTGGTTAGAAGAAAAGCTCCCATTTAAGGTGCACTCGCCAACCTTTCATGATGGGCGGGTTCAGCTACTTGGGGGGCGGCTTAGCCGAGTACGGTGGTCTGACCAGAGGGTATCCCGACCTGCAGCTCATCTTGTGTATCTTGTTGATGGGAAGAAGATGTCCGTGTTGGTTTTTCAAGAAAATGATGATGTCCGCTCGGACGAGGTGAGTTGGCATGAGCAAGCCGATCATCGTATTGCGATTTTCAGACGTGGACGTCTGAGATACGCAATTACATCGCGATTGCCCGCAGCCGATTTTCAGCGCGTGGTATCTAAACCTTGGTAGATAACGTCAAGATCAATTAATAACCTTGCCTAGCGGCAGCTAAGGCTTCTTCGATCATCACTGCCTGCTCTTTCTCATCCATCCATCGCTTCTGATGAATTGCATCGAGTTGATCCACAGGATCGAAATATAAAAACAGTTTACCTGGCTTGACCGACGGTGCGGAGTACACTGAGATGCCGGTCTTACGGTTATAGTGCTCGAAGCTATGGGCGACACGTTTTCCACCCCCGCCGGGCGCATCAACAACAAACGTGGGCGTATGAAAGCCAGCCGTGGAACCACGAATGTGTTTCTCTAGATCAATGGCGGTCTGAACTGTTGTTCGGAGATCTTCCGCACCTTTAACGAGATCGTGGACGTAAACATAATAAGGCTGGACGTTGACCCAACCGAGTCGCTTTACGAGTAATCCCATTTCTTCGTTCGTGTCGTTGACACCTCGAAGCAGGACAGACTGATTCCGGACGGTGATGCCGGCATCGAACATGCGACGAAGCGCTTGTCGTGAGATGTCCGTGATTTCCGAGGCATTGTTGAAGTGCGTATGAAATGCCACTTCTTTGCCAAGGCTATGACCGAGCTCATGCACTTCAGCAAGGGCACTGAACCAAGCTTCGTCAGTGAGAACCTTCGAAGGCATTACGGCGAGCCCCTTACTTGCAAAGCGAATGCGCCTGATGTTGTCCATCTTCATCAGTTTGGTACCGATTTCACTGATCCAGTCCGCTCGAAGGTTATATGCATCTCCACCACTCACAACGATGTCTTCGAGTTCGGGTCGACTTTCAATGTACGCGAATGCCTCTTCCCAGCGACCCTTGTTCGCCTTGAGACTGATTTTCTCCACTTCCTCAGTGTCCACACCAACGGCATACGAACGCGTACAAAAACGACAGTATACAGGACACGTGTCGATCACGAGAAACAGTGCTTTATCTGGATATCGGTGCGTTAAACCGGCCACCGGCGCATCTGCTTGCTCACCGAGAGAATCCAATCCGAGTTTTGGGTGGTCAGGAAGAAATCGACTACCCATAGGCAAGAACTGAATCCTGAGCGGGTCATTCACTGGGTCGTCCCAATTGATGAGGCTAAGGAGATAGGGGCTTATTCGAACCGACATTGGTGCTCGTTTAAAGCCTGCTTCCATATCAGCGATGAGTCCTGGTGATGCAAAGTCTTCGATTGCCGCAAGAAGCTTATCTACTCGATTAATTGTTTTCTTCGCCTGCCACCGATGGTCGAGAAAAGTGTCCCGATCAATGTCTTTATATGCAGGAATTCGTCGCCAAAAATCACCCTCCAGCAAGTCACGATACTTAAGGGTGTTTGGATCAACAGGTGGCTTCAAGGGTCGGTTTGGGAGTACGTTTAGAGTGTTCATAAATTTGTCCTCGTTACACATAGGATGCATGACGCAGTCATGCGGATAAAAAGGGATCAGTCAACCGGCTATTGCGCGAATTTACGCGACATCGGGCTGATGCAGTACGAGTCCTGATAAACACCACATGGACAATACTATAGGGGCATAAGCTTCGTGCGTCAATTGCACCTGCTCGTAAGCGAATTAAGCGTCGACGTAGAGCAAAAAAGTCGAGGGTATAGAATCAAAGAAGATCTTCTTCTACACCGTCTGTATTCGGTCTATTTCGTAGAGCGTAAGACGCCGCAACAAGCGGGTGCCTAGTTAGTTTTATTCAACGATCTTATCCCGATCGTAAAACACGCTTAAGCTTCATGTCTGACTCACATTTCGCAGTTCAACGTATTCAATAAGAGATTCGTTCTTATGACTGAGAGTTCATCAATAATCGACCCTGCAAGTGATGGCATCGAACAGTAAGCTTAGCAACCGTGAGTAAGTCTCCAACGACTGCCGTGACTTTGACGTAAATCGCTCATTCCCTATACATTGCGAAGGAAATAAATAGCCGAGGTCCAACCATATGATGAATTTACCAATGAGAATGCCATTCCGAAGCCCCTTATACTGTCTGCTCTTTCTTTCAAGTATTCTGTGTGGACAGGCAGTTTCATCTCCAATGGCGGCGGGCGACCAAGTGAGCATAAGCGTCGGTTTTGAAAGCGACTTTGGGGTGATGCGCGACCCGGGCGACCGCAGTTCGCTCATGAGCGGCGGGGCATGGGGACCAAGCTTGGGGATTCAGTGGTGGTATCATGATTGGCTTGCCATCGAATCTCACTTTCTCTATCAAACCGACAGCGATAACCTTAACGAATACGCCTACGAAAGCTCTGCATGGCGGACGACCGTTGGCGTTCGGGTTCAAGCACGTAGTGTGCTCAGTCCGCACTTTGCCGTTGGTTTGGGCTATGACAATTTCACCCTCGATTGGGAATTGAATCCCGATGAGGGGCAAAGCCAAGGTAATGGAGCCGATGAGCTGAGCAGTGTTGTCGCGACTGCGGAACTTGGGCTATCTCTGCTCTATGAAGGATGGGGGCTCAGTGCCCACATAGGCGCAGTGACCATTTTGAACTCGAACAGCACGATGGCTCTTGATGATTGGCAACAAGGCAACCGGGACGAAGGACTGATAACGGAGGCATCCGCATCTGAGTGGTTAGATGATCCAATCAGCGGGGGCAATTTCAACCTTGGTCTCAGAATTTACCGAAGCTTCTGAAAAATGTGCTGCCTAAATTACGGCATTCCTCGTCAATCAACGTAGTTCTGCGTCCAGATGACATCCGCAGGCGGGCATAGAAGTAAGTCGGACTAGGGATACGCGACCTGTTGGCATTGCCAGCAGATCTCGAATGTTCCAGGGTTTTGAGCATCGCAATGTGCACATCGCCAACTTTCTTGATTTTCTTTACGTAATGCATCGATGGATTCGATGGCTTTGGGGGCTTCTCGTTCGCTCACTAATAACTCGATCCGAGCATCATCCATGGGTAATTCTCCAGCAAGTCCCACGCGATGTTCGCCCCGAATCGTTGTTTTGAATCCATCGTTTTCGAGATGTGCACGAACAAGGTGGACGTGGGCCGCATTGAGCGACGAAAAAACGACGACTTGTGGGTGTCCTTTATGCACACTGAACCCCGATCCGTTGAGTTAAGTGGATTGTCTCTTGTTTCATTGTATCGAGAGGAGTAATCTTTTCAACGGCTTGTAAACAACATACGG
>JBMYRY010000143.1:0-6568 GCA_049602795.1 Bradymonadia bacterium | reverse complement strand
AGCCGGCATCGCACGTATCAACCACATTGCCATTGACACATTGTAACTCACCAGAACGAACACATGCGCCAGTCCCACATGATGTCACTGAGGGCAAAAATCCCTCATCGATTCGACCATCGCAATCCTCATCAAGTCCGTTACAATTTTTGTCATCTCCTTCAGGATCACCTTCGGTACACCGATTATTTATGTTGCCACCGAAACATTCTGTGATGGCTGTTCTCAGGCACACACCTTGTCCACAACTCACGGATTCACCAACGAAGTCCTCATCGAGAACATCATCGCAGTCATCATCTAATCCGTCACAACTCTGATCAGATGGCGCAGGCTGACCGGGCGTGCACACTTCATTCTTGCGACCATTGTCACACACAATTTCGCCGACGCGCGCGCACTGACCAACACCACAGTTGATTACCTGTGCAACAAAACCTTCATCCACAAGAGTGTCGCAATCATCGTCAACGCCATTACACTGATCGTCTGCCACGGCTGAATTCTCTGGGCGGCAACTGTTCACTGGCACGCCATCTTGGCAGATGATCTGTCCAGCACTTTGGCAAGCGCCTACACCACAAGTAGTAAGTTCACCGACAAAATGCTCATCGGCGGTACCATCGCAATCGCCATCGAGACCATCACACTGTCGGTCAAGGGCAGGCGGTGGAAGGGGCTCGCAATTTTCCACCCAATCACCGTTCACACACACTCGACGCCCGGTTTGGACGCACAATCCAAACCCGCACGTAACCTCGATGTCCGGAACATTTTCATCAACATTCCCATCACAATCATTATCGACATTGTCACACGAATCATCTGATGGACTGGCCAACCCAGGCAAACAGGTTTGCACGTCTCCACCCACGCACGCCGCCACAATCGTCCGCTCACACTGACCCTCACCGCAAGTCACCGTTTGAGAGACATATGCCTCATCCAATTTGCCATCGCAGTCTTGATCAAGACCGTCGCAGGTATCATCAACACCAGCGGGCAACGGCTCACAGGATGTTGTGATCGTCCCTTCTATACACCTCTGGACACCACGGTTTGCGCACAGTCCAGAACCACATGTCACTTCACTGGCGACGAAATCTTCATCCACGTTTCCATCACAATCTGAATCGATGCCATCACAGGTTGAGTCATTCAATGCGGGATTTCCAGGCTCACACCCCGAAACCTCAACTGCATCAATACACACTGTGCGTCCTTCTCGAAGGCAGGCGCCAACACCACACGTCTCCGGTCTACCTGGTACACCTTCGTCTGCGACACCGTCGCAATCTCCATCAAGACCATCACACGTCGTGTCTCCGCCTACCGGGGCGCCTGCTTGGCAATCATCAACAGGTCGCCCATCTAAACAAGACACAATCCCTTGTCGCTCGCATAGTCCGACGCCGCAACTTGAACTCCGAGGCACAAAATCTTCGTCCACTCGTCCATCACAATCTTGGTCAACACCATCACATGATGTATCGGAATCACCACCGACCAGAGGAACGCAGGTATCTACAACCGACCCATCCCGACATTGCGTCTGGCCATTCGTTTGACACAGACCATCACCACATTGGGTCACCTCTGACAGAAACGCCTCATCAATGAGTCCATCGCAATCGTTATCGGACCCATCACATAGGTCAGCCCCCTGTGGCGCCCCCGGGGTGCAGTTGGTCTCCAAAGTGCCGTTCTCACAGGTAAGGAAACCGTCACGCTCGCAGACTCCCTCTCCACATTGTATCGTAGTTCGGGCGAATGCTTCGTCCAGGCGCCCATCACAGTCATCATCAACCTGATCGCATGTGATGTCATCTCCCAACGGCTCATTCGGCACACAGAGTTCAACGAAGACTCCGTCCTGGCACCGTCTCGTGCCGATGGTTTCGCACACACCTTCGCCACACGTCACACGTGACACCGGAGCGCCTTCGTCGACCTGACCATCACAGTCCTGATCCAAACCATCACAGGAAGTATCTGGCGACCCAACGATCGGCTGACAGGTGTCAATCACCTCGCCGGCTTGACATCGCTGCTCACCAGATGAACGACATTGACCGATACCGCACTGGGTTTGTGCGACAACAAAGTCCTCGTCCAGCTGACCGTCACAGTCATCATCAACGCCATCACAGGTGCTGTCACTCGCTTCCCCCGCAAGTGGTTGACATTGATTGTCTTGCCCATCCACACATCGGGGTACTTCTCGAACACAATTTCCAGAACCGCAAGTCAGCGTTCCCTCATCAATCGACCCATCACAATCTTCATCGCTACCTGAGCAAATATCCTGACCTGGAAAATTCACTTGTTCGCATCGAGTCTCTCCATCAGTGCAGGTAATGACACCAACTGCACACAATCCACTCAAGGTGGTATCACACGGTTGCCCTTGCGTTGGGAATGACTCGTCAATTGCACCATCACAATCTTCGTCAAGCCCCGAACAGAGTTCGATGGATGGAGTGACCTCTCCGAGGCAATTCTGCCATTGTCCTAAATTACAGGTTTGCGTACCTGAACGGCATTGTCCCTGACCCGCTGACCCTTCTGGACCACCATAGCAACCTCGTTGTAACTGCTCGTCAATGCGCTCATCGCAATCTTGATCAACACCGTCACAAAGCTCAACCTCAGGAACACACTGATTGCCGCTCAATGGGTCCGTATTATCGATCAATACTTCCTCGCCATCGGTACGTCCATCTCCGTCGGTGTCATCAAGATTAGGATTGGTGCCTAGAATGTCTTCAATCGAATCTGGTAACCGGTCGGCATCGCTATCGGGCGGATAGTAAAGACATACGGCCTCCCTCGCAGCAGCGAAGCCGGTTTGAGAGTCGAAATACCCGAGGACAGCCAATCCAAATGGATCGACATCTAAACGAATAAACTGAAATACGTGTCTTCCGTCGGCAGGTCCGTAATTCTCCAGACGGGCTTCCACCAAACTTTCTCCACGTAAGAGCAAAAGAGCGTCAAAGCTGCCGAACAAAGCGCTTCTGATCAGTTGGCGTGTTGCGACAACTAATCCCTGCGACCCGCTCGTAACATCCACTGTGCCTCCGATGGAGGTGCCTGAGACTTGACTGCTACTATAAGCACCATTGATAAACCCGGTTGTTCGCAATAACGCCACATCGCTTTCCGCGCCGAGCGACGATGACTCGATCCCGTGAAAAGCATTCACATTACCATCGCTGTCTAACGTCACTCTCGGCTCTAACCCACCATTAAAGAAACCGTGATCAGCCTGAACTGTTCTCCATGAGGTGCCATTAAACTCCGTAATCCGAAGAACCTTATCACTCGCATTCCGATGGACGATCACGCGTTTTCCAGCCTGATCTGAAACCATGTCCGGAGTAACCCCTACGCGCTTACCGCTGGCTGAATCGATGGTTTGACGTTGCCAATTGTTGGCGGCAATCCGGGTAGCATAGTTCAATTTGCCAGATGCCTCGTACGCGACTGTGATTTGACCTCCATCAATAATTAACGAACAACCATCTCCAGTAATGCCACTCTGAACAGTTTCAATCTCCCATGCGCCGTTTATCTTTAAGGCAAGCCTTAGACGGTTAACCAACTTGTCGCGGAAACAAATGACCGGAGCAACGCCATTCATTTCTATGTCTGTCTGGACCAGACGATTACCAACAAAAGGCGAAACGGGACCCGTCACAATGTCGTTCGTGACAACTCCGCCGGGCTGAATTCGGGTATAGACAAGTTCGCGAGAGGACGAAAGGATTCGCGATAGATGAACATCACCAATTGAGTCAACGGCCAACTCTAGCGCCTCTCCAGCGCTCTCATCTTCGAGACACAGTTTGTTTAAGTTCTGCCCAAGAGATGGTGTCCAAACCAAAAGGATTAGACCCAAGAAGATCCATTGGCCGTCTCTTATTCTCACCTGTTCAACCCCTGACATCGGACCCCTCCAGCACAGAACCTACTTGCCCACCCGCTGGTGCTTAAGTCTACCATTGATCCAAACCTTGTTTCACCTCGAATTATTCATATTATCTCGCGGTCTCTCTCCCCCACATGAACAACGACCAAGTTGCGCATCCGTCAACCCGATGTGGTCTTGTACTTCGTGGTCAATGCAACACCGAAGACATACCAATCGAGAGAGCCATTCATTGCAGTTGATTTGAAAACAAGTCACGAAGACAAAACGGCTATGAATCGCTCGGCAAGCCGTCGTCAAACGGCATGATTCTTTACTGCTCAGTGCCACAAAAATTGATCGTTCGATAGATTCAAGGCTCATTCAACGATCGAGCTAACCTGACGATCGGTGCCAACAAGCGGAACCGACACAAAGCTTTCTCTCTGGATGTTATACCCCGTTAGTCGTCTGCCCCAGACACAACCAGTGTCCAATGAAATGACCTCAGACTCTACTCTCGCGCCTAACGCTGCCCAATGCCCAAAAAAGATTCGTCCGACTTGGCCCCGGTAATCTACGTACCAAGGTCTCAGATTCGGCGGTGCCTTTTCAGGTGGTCCTTTAAAACCATGTGCTAGCTTACCACTTGATTTCAGCATGCGCATGCGGGTCAACACGGCTAGGGCATCGGTTAATGGACCTTTTTTCTTACGAGGACCCATGATGTCCTGTAGAAAAAAAGTCCAGCGCGAACTTCGCAAGCCATCCTGTAAGGTCCCTACCAATTCACGAAATGTCGATTGGCTCCAGTTCGGATGAACGCCTGCGTGGACAACTGTATTGGAACCCAACTGAAGACTCAGCGGTCGATGTCTGAGCCAATCGACCCAATCGGCGTACTTCGGCGAGTTAAAAAGTTCATCTAACGTATCCGATTTTCGAGCAAAAGCCTTGGCAAAGACAGCGAGAACATAGAGTTCATGATTTCCGAGAACACACTCAAAGTCATGCTCTTTGACCAGTTGTAGTACCTCAAGAGACCGGGTGCCCCGATTGATCAAATCACCTACGAACACAGGGCGAAACTCACCGAACTCACTTTCGCAATGAGCCAAAAGCTCACGAAGCGTTTCCGCACAGCCTTGTACGTCACCGATGACCACAACGTCACTCACATCCGTCTCCACTCTTGGCGTATTCGGAACCTGCCGATGTATACTCAAAGTTCCACATGCGAAACCAAGTACGCAACCAAAGCCCACAAAGTCCACAAAATCCGAACAATTGCCACAAAAAGCATCAGAAAACCCGAACCAAAAGCCGTTTACTCGGTATTTTTAGCCATGGCACAATTTGTGCTTCTTGCCGGCGCGTTGTCCACACAAACTAAAGGCGGGTATGCCATGAAAAACACGTTCAACTCATCGGTTAGTTCCAGCTTCGAAAATATTATCGACGAAGTTCGAAATTGGCATAATGAAGACGAGTTAGAAATCATTCAAGCGGCGCTCGCCTCCATTTCGCATCAAACGATTCGGGACGAGGGTGCTCAGGCACTGTTCGACGCATTTGAAGGCCCGGTGAGTCCTCGGGCTAAATCCAGGCTTCGAGGACTACTACATTCCGACGAAACCTCGCCTATACGCCATCTTATTAATGCCGGTGATGTCCGCCTCGGCTTAACCTTTGCCGGTCAAGCCCAAGACTACATTCAAGACCTTGAACGGCTTTACCTTATTCCCGAGAGTAGAGCTGTCATTGTAGAGGCCTGTGCTGCTCTGCAAGCCGAGTTTGAAGAGAGTGGGCATCTGATGGGTCTACACCCGTTGGGTTTAGACGCGATCGACTGGATTGAAAGCCCCGAACGACGCCCGTCATCAGCATACCTAGCATCCTCTGCGGTTTCGCAACCGCTCATCTTTCTCACTCAAATGGCTCAGTTCGCTGCCCTTGGTCGAATTGGGCTCGAAACTGATCGAATCGCTGAGTGGTGTAAGGCTGTGACCGGACACAGTCAAGGTATTATGGCAGCTGTTGTGGCATCTGAAGGTCACGCCGCCAAAGGCTTGATTAAGCGAACATCAGAAACAATTCGTTACATGCTCTGGCAAGGCATTGAAATGCAGTCAGCATTTGGTCCCGCATTGTCAGAAGGTCACGCTATGGCAGCAATCACCGGTCTCGACCTTGAGGTGGTGGAAAGCTTTCTCGATGGAACAGATGTCTGTGTTTCGTTGCAGAATGCCTTTAGAAGACTTGTTGTCAGTGGGCATCCCGAAGAAATTGAGTTCGTGCTGGCTAAGATTGAGCAGGCTCATCAAAAAGCGCAAAAGGCATACGACGATGGTCAAGGAAGTCGCCCAACCCCACCATTAGTGGAGAGACTCTCCGTGAGTGCGCCATTTCATTCATCGCTTGTTGCTGGATGTATGCCGACGTTGAAAGACCGAATGCGGCAATTAAACATTCAATACACCAACAAATCGTCGGTGGTTCCAGTGGTCCGATACGAAGATGGGGCTCCCTGGTCTGGCGAGTGTCTCATCGAGAGCCAAACCATCAACCGCGTGAACTGGCCCGCTGCTTTGACCGGCATACGAAAGTACAATATCACGCACGTAATCGATGCTGGTCCTGGGGCTGGCGTAAGTGCAA
>JBMYRY010000142.1:0-6630 GCA_049602795.1 Bradymonadia bacterium | reverse complement strand
GGTCATCTGGGGAGAAACCCGTTTTGATGCGACCGTGCTCGACCAGATTGGCTTTCTGACCGCCACTTATAGCCTGGGGCTTTGGGCTTGGTCGATTCAGGGCTTACTTGCCCGCGGTTACTATGCGCAGGGCAATACCTGGGCGCCTACCCTCATCGGCTCTGGATTAATGATTCTATGGCTTCCTGTTTACGGATGGTCTGCTCACAGTGCGTTGCATCTCAGCCTTGCTTCATCGGGGGTCATTTGCCTCTATGTTTTTGTCCTCGCCTGGCACCTATTCCGACACACAAATCAGACCACGAAATCAAGCCCGAGGCTCTGGAATGTCCTTCCAGCCTTACTCCTCTCCACAGGATGCGCTGTTGCTGTAACGAGGTGGCTGAAGTCAACCTTGGACCTAGACTATGCGCCACTGCTGACAGGCTCGCTCTATGGGATCATAGCTATCGTGATCACGGTGGGTTGCTGCTACGTACTGGGCAATCAAGAAGTCCGCTTGGTCAGTCAGCTAATCCTACGCAGAATGAAGCGGTAACTGACGCTATATTTCTTTCGTCTTGTGAAACTGAACCTTTGGATATTGCTCCTGAGCATACCCTACAGCCCAGTCACTCTGTGCGATAAACGAATATTGGTCCGCAATGTCTTTATATATACGTACGCGGTTTTCTTTAATGAACCGCTCGAGTTCTTCAGGCTCCTCCGATGTAATCCAGCGAGAGGCCTGCAAGGGTACCGACTCGAAATTCGCTCGCACACGATACTCATTCTCAAGTCGAGAGGCGATGACATCGAACTGAAGTACACCGAGTGCACCAATGATGTATGCACTTCCTTCAATCGGCTTGTACAGTTGTGCGGCACCTTCTTCAGAAAGTTCCATTAACCCCTTTAGTAAGGCCTTGGCCCGCAACGGATCAAGTAGCACGACACGTCGGAACAATTCGGGCGCAAACGCCGGAATACCTTTGAACTTTAAGGCTTCCCCCTCAGTAAAGGTATCACCAATGCGAATCCCCCCATGATTGTGAATTCCGATGATGTCGCCGGGGAATGCCTGTTGAGTGACCACCCGATCTTGCGCAAGGAAAGTCGTTGCATTGTTCACCGTGAGGTTTTTGTTTAGACGCACATGCTTAAGCTTCATGCCTCGATTGTAAGTACCGGACGTAATTCGAACGAACGCCATTCGATCATGGTGAGCTTTGTCGAGGTTCGCCTGAATCTTGAAGCAAAATCCGGTGAACTTTTCTTCCTCCGGCTCAACCATCCGAGAAATCGTTTCTCGGTTCTGTGGGGGAGGTGCCCGGTGAACAAATTGAGCGAGTAACTCCCGAACCCCAAAATTGTTGATCGCACTGCCAAAGAATACGGGTGTTTGCATTCCAGCGAGAAACGCTTCGGGGTCGAAGGGGTCGAGTACTTCCAAAAGTTCCAGATCTTCTCGTAATTTCTCCGCCGCACTGGGCCCAATCAATTTGTCCAGCGCCTCGCTTTCGATATCATCCACAATCACAGTTTCGTTCTTACGACCACGCTCGGTGGGCTGATAGAAGACGACCTCTTTATTCACAAGGTCATATATCCCTTCGAAGCTGCGACCCATACCAATCGGCCACGTCAGCGGTGCACACTTTATATTCAAATGCTCTTCGACATTCTCCATCAGTTCGAAGGGATCAAGTCCTTCACGGTCGAGCTTATTGGAGAACGTGACTACCGGCGTATCTCGTAGACGACACACATCCATCAGCGCTTTCGTTCTTTGCTCTACGCCTTTTGCATTATCAAGCACCATCAGTGCACTATCCACAGCTGTCAAAACTCGATACGTGTCTTCACTAAAGTCAGCGTGACCCGGTGTATCGAGCAAGTTCACTGCAAAACCATCGTACTCAAAACTCATTACAGCAGTACTCACCGAGATACCGCGTTCTTGTTCCATCTTTAGGAAGTCTGAAGCTGCGTGCCGGTCAGCTCTACGAGCACGCACCGCCCCAGCCATTTGAATCGCTCCGCCAAATAGAAGCAGTTTTTCAGTGATAGTCGTCTTACCAGCATCCGGATGCGAGATAATGGCAAAGGTTCGTCGTCGGTGTGATTCAGCGGCTAGACTCATGCCAGTTAATCTCCTTTAAACGCAGTACGCGGACCAAAATTGCGGTCGATGTTTAAATCTCTCCGACATCTACCGCAGTGCGCGATATGATGGAACCATGTTGAGCCGTTTTTTTTGCATCACTTTGGTCCCTTTGTGCCTCATAGCGTGTGAAGCTGAAGTATCACGACACAAGACGCAGCAACTTAAGTGCATTTCAATTAAGCTCAAATCCACTCAGGTCACAGCTCAAGATCTAGCAGATGTCTTACCGCGCTTAGAGACGCTACCTCTAGCGACGAGAAAATTCCAACAGCACATCCTAGCCTTCATCGATTCAAACGAGCCCACCGAGGTGTCAAAACTACGTCTTGCAGGACAGGCATTTGCGATGGCAAAACAGACGACTCTAGCGCATTTTATGACGTATGGGCGAATGTTGGCGATGAGAGCAGCGAGCATTGCTCTTCCATCACCCACAACGCTTCATAAACTTGATTTATCCAAGGCTCAGGCAAGAGCCTTTTTCGCCAAGCTTGCAGATGCACCACGGTCTGGGCTCTCCAGCCCGTCCCCACGAGACCAGATTTTCCGCTATGTTCTCCTTTTGTGGAGTTGGTCCACGCTGCTTGACCAACACGTTCAAGTCAAACAATGGTGGTCAAAAGCTGAATACCGATGGCTTCTCGAAGCTCAAGCACTTGGTTATATTGAAACGTCGTTAGCCGACCGAAAAATCGCCAATGAGGCATTGAGAGGAATAAAGGACTACCCATACGAGTGGAATGCAGCGGCACTGTCGCTCAAACTTGGAGAGCCCCTGCCATCCCATCTGAGTAACAACCTGCTGACTGACGATCTGCGACGCTGCTTTACCCCCCTGGAGTTCAAACGTGAAGCCTCGCGATAAGACTCGGAAAAAATATGACCAAATTGCGAATCGATACGAAGAATTCATCGGTCCGAGACAGCTGACACAGTTTAACCTGCTTGACACCATCATTGATACCATCGCGCTACAGGGTCCGGTACTAGACGTCGGTGCTGGAACCGGCCTGCTGGCGCGACATCTGGACATTGATGTCATTAATCTCGACCTATCAAGCGCGATGTTGAGTCATGCGCCTCACCCTCGCGTTGTTGCCGACTGGGCCGCATTGCCCATTAGAAATGAAAGCATCGGCACATTTTTCTCGATCAGCGCACTCGAAACGGATAGAGATTCCCTCATCTTTTTGCGCGAAATGTGGCGTGTCCTGAAGCCTGGCGGTTGGTTCTTTGTGTCCGTCTTGAAAACCCAGGACCTCGCTCGATTGCAAAAAGAGTTGCGAACCCTGGCGTTAGAAGAGACAAAGCAATTCGACGCTGTGGATGCAATACTGTTTATTGGACGCAAAGGGCCTACACCATGTCAAAGCTTGAACAAGACCTCCTGAGACAACTTGGCAAGGCGAACAAGCAATTTGCACTCCTCGAAGAAGGCGACCACGTCATGGTCGCGGTCTCAGGCGGGAAGGATTCTTGGTCGTTACTCAATCTACTGATCAAATATGAACAACGGGTCCCCTTTTCATTTTCTATTACCGCTGTGACGCTCGACCAAGGTCAACCAGGCTTCGACGACCGAATGATGCGTCAACGCTACGAGGACATGGGGGTTGCCTACCACATCGAATACCGAGACACGTACTCAGTTGTTGTGGACAAAACCCCTGAAGGCAAAGCATTTTGTGCGCTATGCTCGAGAATGCGACGCGGTATCCTCTACTCGCTCGCTCAGACACTTGGTGCCAATAAGATTGCATTAGGACACCATAGAGACGACTTCATCGAAACATTGTTAATGAATCAGTTTTACTCGGGTCGGACACGGTCAATGGGCGTCAAGCTCAGTGGTGACGTTGTCAGTGCTGAGATTATCCGTCCTATGGTGTTTATTGGCGAGTCAGAACTCATTGAATACGCTCAGGTTGAAGCTTTTCCCATTATTCCGTGCAATCTCTGCGGCTCACAAGAAGGGCTTAAGCGTCAAGAAATCAAACAGCTTCTACTTGCCTTGGAAGCCCGTAATCCGAGAATCCGCGGCAATTTGCTCTCCGCGTTAGGCAATATTGACCACACCCATTTACTTGTTGGTGCATCGACAGTCATAGAAGGTGAGCAAAAGACAGACGATCCGCTCCCCTCGCCTTTAATTCAGCTCAGCTAGCACGCGTTTAAGCATCAATTCCGACCCTCTGATGTCGCGGACCAACCACTTCGCGAGGAGTTGTTGTTTTCGCTCATCTGGCAGGTCTCCGGTTAGTCCCTGCTGTGCCAACGCATCTCGTCGTTTTTGACCGAGCGTAGATAAGACCATGCCCGCACATACCGAGAGATTGAAGCTCTCAGAGAAGCCGTACATGGGCAGCTTGAACGTCTCATCGCATAACGCCATCGAATGCTCTCGCAAGCCGTCTTTCTCGTTCCCAAACAACACCATCGCCGGCGTATCCATCTCAATATCCGCGAGCGTCTTATTCGCATGTGGACTTGTCCCCAAAATGCGCATGTTTCGCTGCGCTGCCCACTCAACAATGGTCTCCGTCGTCTTTAACCGATGAAGTTCAATCCAGTGGTGGGCATGCATCGAGAGCTTTCGGTGAGTTCTCGGGGTCATATTGATTTCTTCAGGCAAGGGATACTCATTGCGTAACTCAATCGCAACAACGTCTTGTAACCCGAGACTTTCCGCTGTCCGAAGACAGGCGGTCGCATTATGCGAATGGTTTAAGTCCTCCAGACCGAGGGCGAGCGAGGTAATTCTCTGATCAAGAATCTCATTCATTCGCTGCCATCGACTTGGTGAGCATTGCTCTTTCAATACGTCAATGATGAACGTTGAAGATAACGTCTTACAGAATTCGCTCATGGCGCCGCGCCTAGCCATTTTGCCTCCCACAATGAGTGCGAGCAGAGAGTTAGCAACAACGAATAACTCTGTAAAGGGCACAAATTAAAGAAAACCGCTAGAAACCTTAAGAAACTTCGGATATAGCACAGACGGGTGTAAACGCGGCGAAAGCCGCGGGAGGGAAAAATGGAAATGTCTATTCGCGACGCCAAATACGACGCAAGAACATGTTTGAGGGAATCAGATATACGACCATCCGGGATCGTATTGAGAAACCCAACTCGACAGAATTTGTACAGTTGTGCGATTCAACTTGGGCAAGCGACCGTCATTGATAATGGCGCGTTGTTGCAACATACCGCACCATATTTTGGTCGTGCCGCTAAGAACTCATTCTACGTGCGTGACCCTGAAGCCACGTACAAGGGACAAAAAATCGACGACCTCATCAATTGGGGCGATCCGGATAATGGGGAATTCGACAATCGATCCCTTTCTAGACAAGTGTATTCGTCCCTGTACGACAGAGTCATCAAGAAGCTGTCAGGTGAGTCAATGCTATTCGTCGTCGATGCCTGGAGTGGCCGAACGGCTGCGTCACGCATGCCTGTTCGATTGATTACGAATCGAGCGCCCGGCGCCCTATTCGCAACCAATATTTTCATCGAACCAACTGCCGAAGAACTCAAGGATTTTGCGCCCGAGTGGACCATTCTGCACTGCCCGGATGTAACCGCAACACCGGCGGATGGGATCGCAGATTCGGCGTTTATCGTCACTGAACTGACATCTGGCATTACTTTAATCGGAGGTACGCGTTATCATGGGCAGATCAAGAAGGCGATCTTCTCTGTTCAAAACTTCCGCCTGCCTCTAGAGGGTATTCTGACGATGCACGCTGGTGCAAGTGAAGGCACCGGCGGTGATTCAGCGATCCATGCCGGATTGTCGGGCACGGGTAAGACCACTCTCTCCAACACAGGTTACCCTGTTGCGGACGATCAAATTGTCGTTGAAATTGACTCCCCCAACCCTGATGAAGTCATCAGCAACATGGAGGGCGGACAATACGCAAAGACGGAAAATCTCCTTCGGAGCAAGGAACCAGAAACATTCGACGCAATCAAATATGGTACGACCGCAGAAAACATCTACTGCGATGATGACGGCATTGCTGATTACGCCAATACCTCGATCACGGCGAATGGCCGTGTCGGTTATCCACTCGCCTATGTGCCTACAGCAAAAGCATCCGGGATGAGTGGCGCACCAAAGAACATCACCTTCCTCACTGCGGATGGCTTCGGTGTTCTACCACCAGTGGCAAAATTAACCGTTGAGAGTGGCATGTTCCACTTTGCCTGCGGCTTCACCAGCAAAATGCCCGGCACTGAGAAAGGCATTGATGAACCGAAACCCACATTTAGTGCGTTTTTTGGCAAACCTTTCATGCCACTTAAACCTGAAATCTATATGGGGCTACTCCGAAAGCTTGTGGAAACCCACGGGACAAACATCTGGTTAGTGAATACCGGCTGGCTTGGTCCCAATCACGCTGGACGAAGTCGAGTTGACATTACCACCAGCAAAGCCATTATCAACGCCGTCCGAGATGGAAAAGTAGATCTATCCGACG
>JBMYRY010000141.1:0-6652 GCA_049602795.1 Bradymonadia bacterium | reverse complement strand
CGCTACATCCTGGCCAAGGGCTCATGCCCTGGTATTTGCGGTAAATGGTCTCGGCGGATTGAGTCCAAGTGATAAGACCGTCGGCCTTGGTCAGCGGGCGAGCATGGCTGGCTTGCGCGTGCACCTGGTCCGTAAACGTGAGCGATCCTTCTGCCAATAGCTTTAAGCCCTGTGACAAGGTTTGTGCGCCAAGGATGCTGAGGCGATCATGTAGTGTTGAAGCGGTTTCACGCTCGTTGATTTCCAGAGTGTTGATCAACGCAACTGGTCCTGTATCCATACCTTCATCTAATTGCATCAAGCTGACACCGGTGGTTTTGAATCCATTGATCAGCGCCCATTGAATTGGCGCCGCGCCCCGCAATTGCGGCAGGATACTTCCATGGATGTTCCAACAGCCGTTTTTGGGGAGCGCTAGGTAGCGGGCGGGTAGAATCTTTCCATACGCGACAACAACGAATAGGTCTGCATTGAGGGCGCTCAAGGTGTCATAGCTCTCTTGATTGAGTCGGGCCCATTGATACACTGGGACACCCGCATTTGCCGCGGCAGCAGCCACCGGTGTGGGGGTCACTTTTCGTCCACGTCCTTTGGGGCGATTCGGTTGAGAGACCACACCGACCACTTCAACATCAGCCCGCATGAGTGCATCAAGGCAGGGGACTGCGAAGTCCGGTGTACCCATGAATACGACCCTCATTGGACCACACCTTGTCTTAGGTTTTGATAGGACTGGATGAAGGCTTTACGCTCCAATTCGGGAAGATGATCAAAATACAGTTTACCATCGAGATGGTCGATTTCGTGCTGAATACAGATGGCTAAAAGACCATCTGCTTCGAGTTCTGATTCGGTGCCATCTAGGACCTGGTACCGAATTCGAATGCGTTCAGGACGGTCAATCTCGGCTCTGAGTCCTGGTACAGACAGGCATCCTTCAGCGAATGTTGTTAGACCGTTGACCTCAATAATCTCAGGATTGATGAGTATATGAGGCTCAGGGTGCTCTAGCCCGCAATCTACGACGATAATGCGCTTGAGTACACCGACTTGGGTTGCGGCTAAACCCACGCCTTGGTCATCATACATGGTTTCCAGCATGTCCTGAGTGAAGGTGTTCAGGTCGCTAGACCACTCCGTAACCGGCTGAGCGACTTGTCGCAGGCGGTCGTCGGGATAGGTGAGAATTTTGAGTAATGCCATGGGTAATCTCGCTTATCGACCCGTTGTGGATTGGTCGAGTGCCTGCTCATATTTCTCTCGCCACTCGTCTCTGGTCAAGATGCCAACAGCGTCTTTCAATACCTGAGCAATATCGTCGACGGCTTTTCGAAGTGGGCTATCTTCTCGGACACGATTTGGGTCGAACTGAACTTCAAGTTGCTTGTACGACGCTTCGATCTCAGCTCGGTTAGCATCTCGCCCAATGCCAAGGATCGTGTAGTAGTCTGCGTAGAGGACCTGACGATGTTTGCGACTGACCAATTCGGCGAAGCCCGGTCGAGCATCGTGCGTCAGTGGCGGATTAGCGAAAGCGTACTGACTTGAGGGTAGGGCGAGGGCGCCACCTGGATTGCGCGTTGCCTTTGGAACGTCAATAAGGCGTAGGATGGATAAACCGTAGATCAGAGCGAGACACTCCGTTTCACCTAGTCCTGTCGACCTCGCTATACCGTTAATTGTGGTTTTGCCGTCAATCCGATTGAGGACGGACTCTTCACTCGTGGTGAGTTTACACTCCGCCTCTGCGATCGTACCTCGCTGTGGAATGATGGAGCCGGTCCCGAACACCCGATAGAGTCGTAGTCGCCCATATTTACGCCGGATCCCATCAAGCACGAGACGGCTGAGCGTTTTCTCAAGAATCACAGGGTCGATGGGTCGAGGACCGCCTTGAATCACGACACTCTCGCCCGACTCAAGAGCAAACAACTCGATCAGTCGTCTCTCCACGTGCGTTTGTAAGCATTGCTGGATATCCTCAGGACTGACTTGAGCCGTGTCGATGAGTACTTCCTCCGGTGAGAGATTTAGTTCGCGTCCCTTACGTCGCGCATTGTCCAATTGCTCACTGGTCAACATGCCCTCCTGAACCAGCGATGCGACGAGGTCTTCATCTGAGGAACTAGAGTCAATGTAAACAGGGCTGCCTTCATCAAAGAATACACGTCTCAATACCCCGTTACTCGCAATCTCGACACGTCCACTGAGTTGGAGACGTTGAGCAGTGAAGAGTACGTTTCCAAGACCTCGTTCATTGAGGTCTATGGCATGACCGACCTTAAGACCAATCGTAGCAGTTTTGTCTGGTTTTACGGCGGCGCTTGAATGCTCGCTAGCGACATTCGAGGCGGTCGCCATTGATGGTAGGTCAAGGTCCGGGGCCATCTGTGAAACGAGGAGGTCCAGATCAGGATTTGTTACCTTACTCGCTCCGAGCTCACCAAGTCCGGCGTTTTGCTCTGACACTAATAGGCGATCTAATTCTCCCCAATCGCTCGTGTGTTGAGAGTGACTCTCACCCGAGGAATTGGGGTGGCTCTCGCCATCTGCGGGGGACGGAACAGTCGCAACGTCTGATGTCTGACGTGGCGGTTCTCCAAGGTAATGTATGCATTTACGAACGAGTTGATGAATTTCGCTATCTACGAGGAAAAGAAGATCCGCGCCCAACGCAATGGCGTCAGCTGAGGTTTTCACCATTTCTTTCCCAGTGCCCAAAAACAAAATTGGGATGACAGCGCCTCGTGGCGAGGTCCGTGCGAGTTTGCACAGGTCTGCGGCAGACACATCTTCAGTACGTGCATCGAGCACAAGTAAAGCAATTTGTTCCGTATCTATAGCATCGATCGCACGAGTGCTTCCGGCACGTACAATGGTGCTAAACCCTGCATCGTCCAGGGCGGTTCGAACACGCTGACCGTCCGCTTCGACGTCGGTTATGATGAGTATTCTTTCTGCCACAACGGCCGGATGGTAAGTAGGGATGGTCTTTAGATCAATTGTTCTTTTCACAAAGTGCATTTCAAGCGCAAGATTTTGGTGTTTCTCGCAGAATTCAGCCGTGATGTTTTCGGGGGATTGGTGGTGGGCAGGTCATACTGTAGAGTCGAGATGTGGATGATTTCGTAATCTTGACATGGACGCTGATACAATGAATGAGTCATTCTCACTGAAATTCTTCTTCGTCGATCATAGGGGGCGTGAGTGAAGCTCAGTTTAAATCAGATAGGGTCGATGTGCGGTATTCTAGTCGTACTCACACTCGTGGGATGTAAAGCCGACTCACCGCCAGTAATAGACTCGGCTTCAGAGCAGTCGCCTTCTCTCCACACAACCGAGAGGCTTTCCCAGCAGTCCGCGGGTGTTCAGAGAGCTGAGATGACCTTGAAACAGCCGGGGGTATGTCCCGTTGACACGCGGGGCGCAGTTGGTCCAGGGCAATTGTCCCAGGATCGCTTCAAAGCACGACAGCGCGCCTGGCGTAGAGAACATTCGTTATCGCTCAGTGCTCATTGGCTAGCAATTTTACCTGACCTTCAGCCTCTCAAACACACGAAAGTCGTAAGTTTTGAAATCTACCGAGACGCTCGTTCGGGGCGAATTGTAAAGGACTATCAATGTGTCCGGTGGCGAGTCCTTAGCGGTGAAACCTCAAGGGAGGTTTTGGCAGAGTTAAACGCATTATTCGAATTGACTGCGGTGACCCCGACTCGCCTAAAGGTGAACTTACCAGAAGGCGTCATGACAGTGAACGTGGGCATGAATGAACAGGCTGTCACCCAAGTTGACTTTTCTTTGGTGCCTCATCAGGCATTGCCTTTAGAGTTGCCCTATGCGGATGAGGTCCCTCTGGTCAAATGGCTGAAGAGCTTTCGTGTCGTTGGTTTTGAATATGGAATGTACATCAGTGGTCGGAAGGGGCTTCGTTTTCCTGGTCTAAAGCGGACCGTTATGGTGGTGGACGTGTCTCAAGACGTCCTTGACTCTCAGTTTAAGACGTTGGGATTCGTCCGAGATAAGGGGGATGGACGCGTATTTATCAAAGGCTCACAAACCGTAACGACACGCAGGTATTCGGGTCAACAATTGTCTGTATCGTGGCAGCATCGTCTGCCCATGCAGAGGATGCTGCAGGGGCTTACTAAATAGTGTTTAGGCGTTTTTGATGACGACCAGCTCAAATGGACCGGTGAGCGGGTCATGTTCGAAGGTAGGCAATTTTCGAGCGGTCCATAGACGTTCGAGCATTTCGTCGTCGAATTCTTCGTCGAAGTGACCTCGTTCTTCCAAGACAGGACTGCCTGACTCGTATAGTTCCCCATCCTCCATGGACAAAAGTCGCTTGAGATCTCCATCGCGATACACACCGAAGAGGATATCACCGAATGAGGCATCGAGCATGCCTACACTTAATTCATCGGTATTCTTACTGAGGGTCTTGAGGGCATCTTGGTCTTTGGGGGCGAGTAACGATAGGTCTCCAAGGATCGCAAAGTCGCCGTGTTGCCAGAGATGCCAGCAGTCCTCACCCTCGGGACCACCCAGCTCTTCACAATGTTCCCTCGTAAAGTCAATGACCTCGTCAAAGTCTTTGGCATCTCTCCGTTCACTCAATGTCTTCGAAAAGGCTTTTAGTGCTTCGTCGAGCAAAGCCTTTGTTGAACCTCGAACGGCGATGGCCGAGCGTGGTTTCCCCATGTGGAATCCCCTCCTAACATTTTAATACATGTTTGTTGTGCGGTCACCGCACCATTCAACCTCTCTTACTAGTTTTCTATGAGTTTTAAACAAAGGCAAGTCCGACGAGAAAAAAATTATTCTTGCGGTCGGCAAACGCGAGCACCAAGACGAGTATCAATGTCACAACTGTAGCCATTGGGGCAGTCACTCGCGTTGCGACATGGAGAGGTGCAGACTGCTCTACTCGGTACCGTTGCGACTACGCTACATGCTGCAGACATACACGCATCCACGGTCCCATCACAACGATATCCGGCGATTGGAAAACAGATCCCGGCACGACCGGAGGTCAGTGCAAAGGGCAAGTCAGAGACAGCGTCACACGCAAAACCTTGTGGGCAATCATTTGCAGAGTTGCATTCACATGTACACAAGCGCGCTGCGCCTCCAAATCCAACACAGTGTGCGACATCAGCCTCATTGGCGTTGGATGTATTTGGGCAAACGCCACCGCAGAATTCATTTGAGCCAGCGCAGATTCGAATGTCGATGTCCGGCGTACAGATCAGAGCATTATTCATCCCCACAGAGACCAAGTCACATCGATAGCCTGAGGGACAGTCTGAGTTGGTTGCACATTCTGACGCACACTGATTTCCCACTGGCACCTCCTGAGGAAATGGATTTGGCGGTGTATTGCAGATCCCATGGTAAGGGCATTGGGCGCCCACAGCATTATCGGTACAGCCTTGTCCTGTTTCGTTGGGCGCGCATACTTGAATCGTTTGACCATTTGCATCTTGAATCGTCGTACAACTGTCTAAGCCTGGGCAATCGGCGGCGCGATTGCACCTTGATGAGCAGATGCCGATCGATTCTCCGTCTTGGCGATAAACATTCGGTACGCAAATGTCATTGATGCAGTCGGCAGCCCGAGCACACGGCGAACCGTAAGCGCCAGCCACCGGTCCGGCTTCCATATCAACTTCTGGAGGGATGCGTTGGTCGACTTCAGCCATGTCTGGCTGTATTCTCATCATGTCGATGCGGTTGACCGCCATATCGGTTGGTTCCGGTGGGCGTGTGTCCGCGTCTCTGATCGGGGTGATCGATTGATCTGCCATAGGGACGCTTGAGTCTGGCATATCGACGGACACTAAGGTAGCGTCTATACCTTCTGGTAAGCAGTAGCCGCCTTCACAGTAACTTCCCGTCGGACAGGGGAGGCTGGGCGTGCATCGTTGGACACATCTCAGGATACCAGCAATGCAGGTTCTGCCGAAGGGCTCGCAATCCGCCTGTTCCCTACATGGTCGGTCAGCAGGCTGACAGACAGATTCAACGCAGAAGTTCTGGGATTCACAGTCTGTGTCAACGCGACATTCGATGCCACATTGACCCCGAACAATGTTGCCTTCCTCATCCGTTTCTAAGGGCACACATACCTCTGGTAACGGACATTCACCGGAATTAATACATCGCTTAACATCGTTATCATCGCATGCAAGAAACAGTGTCGATGTAGTCATTACGCTCGCGAGTAGAAGTAGCTTTTTCATTGAGATTCCCCCGCGCTCATTATCTGCCATGACCAGAAGCTTTGCAAACTTTCGGGCCACGGAGAACTGAACGATACCGGTGCCCTCGAGATCGGGTGAGTCAGAGAGAGTTGACCCGCATGTAGAGCCAGACGACCAGTGTGTCTGGTTCTACCGTAGACGGTTTCTCCACAAACCGGTGTACCTAATTCAGCAAGATGAATTCTAATCTGGTGGGTGCGTCCGGTGACGAGTTTGAGTTCTACGCCCGTAAACCCTTTGCGTTGCCAACAGACGCGGTAGCGAGTCGCAGACCATTTTCCATGACCTTCACCAGGTTTCGGCTCCGCATCTTCGGGCAAAAGTGTGAAGCTTCTTGGTAGACTGCCTCGGCGATTTTGACCGGCATCTGCAACCAGCCGAGATACAAT
>JBMYRY010000140.1:0-6676 GCA_049602795.1 Bradymonadia bacterium | reverse complement strand
TTTATTTGACGCGATCTGCGTCTCTGCTGGCGAATACGCTCTGGTGGCGGCCTTGGACCGAATGGATGGTCCAACACTCACCAAACGAGAGGAGATTCCTAATATCGTCTATTGGGAGCATGGCGAGATACGCAAAAATGAACGAAAAGCCGCCCCGAAGCTGTCGTCACTCCCTCCCCTTGACCTCTCGGTGCTTCACGAAGCAAATTGCTACGAACAACTTCCATATTTCTCCACGGCGGGCTGTCCCTTCACCTGTGACTTCTGCTACGAACCTTGGATGTATCCTGGATATGACAAAGGGCACCTTGAGCACATTGTTCGTGACCTAGACACCGCCCTAAACGTCCTACAAACACCATTGATCTCCTTCGTTGATCCTCTTTTTGGAGGCGATAAAAAGCAAACACTGCCATTACTAGATGCACTCCGTGGCAGCGACATTCGATTTACGTTCTACACGCGGGTAGACGTGCTCGATGAGGAGGTCTTTGCAGCACTTGGCGACAACTGCAATCTCATGTTTGTGGGTCTCGAAGCCGTGAGCGAAAGCTCGCTCATCTACATGAACAAAACGCACAATGCCGAACAATATATTGCCAAAATGGGCGAGACCATGCGTCTCGCCTTCCAATACGGCGTCACGCCTCAGATTGGTATTATTCCGAATTACCCACTTAACCGACGACAAGATGTCGACAGTATCTTCGAGTATCTAGATCATCTGCGACGCACCCACGATGAAATGGATCCCCAGGGACCGGGATTCTACACCACCCCTTTTGGCTATCACATCTGGCCAGGTCTTCCCCACTACAAAGATATCGAGATGCTCGAAGCGATGGGCATGCAATGGGCGCCCGGTTTTGAGAAAAGCTATCATGGTCTGCCCGTGGATTCGCGACTCAGAAGAGATGTGACAGCCGCCTCCCGTGAATATAGTCACCAGGACTTCATCACCGATCGATTTAAATTTTACGGCAAAGCGCACAAAACCCCACTCGCGCTGAAGAACATCGACAACTACAACCTTGGGTTCATGAATGCTGCGGAGCAACGAATCGTACGTTTGGACAATAAACCATTACACTGGTTGGACACTGAACAAACGGTCCTCGATACGAAAGGCATGTATTTAGAACGTCTCAAGGGACGACCTGCTCCCCTTCGCCCTGCTTAGTAAATCCTCCCGTAACAACGTGAATCTCTTGACAAACATAAAGAAAATGACGCATATACTGGTCAATTCTGGGTTACGCATACCAACTCGTCAGCAGGGAGAAAATAAACCATGAGGAACGCTCACCTTTCAACGTTCGCTTTAGTTTGGTTACTCGCGGTGCTCGTAGGCTGCGCAGGGTCAGAAGAAATCGTAGGCGGTGATACGGATGAGTCTTATGGCGTCTCCGGCACCATCGACACAACAGGACCAGCCAGCAAGGACGACGGCGTTGGTCGACCGGGTCCAAGTGTCTCTTGGGACAGTGACGGTGCTGAAGTTTGGACGGTCACTCATCAGTGGACGGATGTGACAGCCGAAGCTGGATTAGCATGGGGTCCAGACAGTGGACTGAACTGGGATGAAAAATACCAAGCTTGGGTCAATAGCCTTGAAATAGAGCCACTCGAAACCGGCTATATTAAAGAAACCTTTCGATTAACCACGCCGCACGGGCGTTCATTCATTGCCCCAGTCTTGGAATGCGCCGAAGTTGCCATCTTCATGAGAGCCACATTTGCCGCATGGTACGGTCTTCCGTTCTACCTGGAAGCGTACGATCGGGGACAGCCGATTTACTTGGGGCACTTCGGATTTCGAAATGCCGATGGAACTCTTTATGGACGCACCCCAAGTTTTCGTCGAACGTATCGAGACTTCACACAAGAGTGGAGTAACAACACTGATTGGCCAACAGACGCGAAGCTGAAAGGCAGAGGTCTTTACGGCGGTGGCGATGAGGTGGAATTCCTGCCCAATGTGAACGGCAAGCCAGCTCGGGCGGGTGCCTACTTCGATGAAATTTACCTCAACAAACGCGTCGGTCACTTCATGCTGCTTGCGCTCTCCTGGTTCGGTTCGATGCACCTTGCAGACGGAGCGAACATGTACCACATCCAGCCTGAAGGCATTAAGGCAGGCGACGTACTCCTAGAGAGATGGCAGCGTCGCGGCATTGGACACACCATTCCGGTGATGCGAGTTGTCTGGCCCGAAGCGACTCGGCTTGAAGTAGACGTAGCTACCGGTAGCATGCCGAGACGATATCCTAAGTGGGAAAGCTCCGACCGAGCAGCACGCTACTTCAAGGACCAATACACTGGTGGTCCTGGAATGAATAACGACGGAGATGAGTACGCAAAGCTGGGCGGTGGTCTCCGCCGGTGGCGTGTCGCTGTGAGCGATGGTCTTCGATACAAAAACACATTCATGCCAAATGATAGAGCACTCTGGATCAATAGCAACGATAGTGAAGCTCTCGCCGCTCGCATTGCAACTTTTGAAGAATATCTTCGACCACCCAGCCCCGAAGTACGTCGCGACATCGCGTTAGACTTAATCGAATCTGCGAGAGACCACCTGCGCCGATATCCAGCAAGTTGTTCCGCACGCAAGAACCGAGAAGCAGCATTCGACGAGTTACGAGACGTCATGGTCTCTGAGTTTGGAATGACGCCAGACCAAGTTGATGCAAACTATCGCACCCTAGAAGATTACGTGTTTGAAACACTCGAATACGATCGCTCAGTAACCTGCTGCTGGAATTCGTCTACCGCTGGTATGTTTGATATTATCATGGACTACAACTTTCAACTCATAAGCAGTTCTGAGGCGCCTGCATGCATGCCTCCTGTCGTGTTCATGGCACGGGATCGCAATGAAACCGAAGACGGTTATGCACTATTTCGAGATCACGCTGCTCAACTCGGACGACTCGATGAATGGGTGGCATGGTCAGAAGATGAAGCATGTGCACAAGCCGCTTCAACTGTGAGCGATACCATCGCCCCGATGAATGCCCTACCTTACTGTCAACTGACAATGGTCGAAGCCCCGGTCACAGATAGCACCTGCGGTGACGCGCCGGCAGGTAACCCCATCGAAGTTGTTGAAGGCACCTATGAGGGGCTAAGCGTCTGTGGTGATGAGCGAGACCATTTCACCTTCTCTGGAGAAGGTGACGTTCGTATCACGGTCTCTGCACAAACAGGTATGGGGATAATTAACGTGTCCGTTTTCGACCAAGCGGGTAATTATCTAAGCGGATCCGGCGACCGATTAGATGAGCACGTCATCGATCTAAACCTAGAAACCCCGCAAACCATTTCCATTCAATTGTATCTCGTTGGCAACGAGGGTAACCGGGACTACACCCTAACCATCGAATAAGCGCCTCTCTCCCCCCACAAAACTCATCGTTATGAGGTTTATTATCCGTGCCAATTCAAGCAGAGGTTGGCGAAGTGTGTTCTCCTGTGCTCAACTTGAGCGTATCTAAGCGTATTGGGCGTTGGAGGCGTTAAGGTCTATGCTGTCACAGAGAAATTGGATCATCCAACTCATGGGTCTTTGTCTCTTCCTTGTGGTGGAGTCGGGGGAGTTGCACGCACAGCACGTCCAACTGGTCACTCAAACGCCTACGCAGCAATCAGGCATCGTTGTTGATGGGACGTCGACCTTGGATGCCGGCAAATATGAACTGGCTTTGGGAATCAATTACGCTCGACGGCCTGTTCTCGAACGATTTGAATCTGAGAATCAACCCGTCTACGGGGGCGTTCTCTCCCCCATGGCTGCCCTCACCTATGGATTCAATGAGCGCTTACAGCTTACCGTGCTCACACCATGGCACCGAATCACTACAGATTCGCCTGTTCAACCAGACACGACGAAGGCGTTCGGCGTTCAAACCCGGTGGCGAATTCGAAGCGCAATTGAAGGTCGAGGGTTGTCGAATGCGCTTGTTTTCGGCATGAATGCCGCTTTCGAAGATGATGCAAACCTCGTTAGCGCCGGCGGCGCACTGGTCTATGGACGTGTCATTTGGCAATACGGCTTTGAACTTGTTCGCCTGCGATTGAGCGTTGGCTATGAACATGACACATCCTCCAAAACGTCCCTGGTTGACCACGCAGGTGGTGCCCATGCCGTTGCCATGGGCAATAGCATCGAGCTTGGGCACGTCGACGCCTCTTTCGTGGGCTTTACTGAGCTCGTGAGTAAACGACTTCTTCCCCAAGGCGACGTGGAGCTAAACACCCTTTCTTCCGAGGTCATCGCAGGTCTTCGGTTGCGATCTGATCAAGACATCGCCATGACCATCGCCGCCGGACGAGGGATAACTGACGGATTCGGCGCATCGGCAATGCGCATCTTATTTCAACTCAACTGGCAATTTGATGAGGGTGCGTTGTCGCTATTTTCTCATGCGCCCGCCAAAGACCGTGACCGGGATGGGGTCCCCGACCGTGTCGATGCCTGTGCAGATGCGCCTGAGGATCGTGACCTGTTCCAAGATAATGATGGCTGTCCCGACCCTGACAACGACCGAGATACAATCAAGGACAGCGTTGATAGATGCCCGAATCAGCCCGAGGACATGGATGGCTTCGACGACCAGGATGGTTGCCCGGATCCAGATAATGACGGTGATGGTGTCCCGGATATCTCAGATGCATGCCCGAATGATGACCGTTCTTCAGCAAATACAACTCATCCTAACGGATGTCCGCTCATCCAGATTCACGGACACGAGCTAAAGGTTTCAACGCCAATACAATTCGAATCCGGACGCGCAGACCTGCCAGACCACGCATCACCCATCCTCAAAGAAGTTGTCCAATTTATGAACACACGCCCCAAATCAGACCGCTTGAGAGTGGAAGGATATACCGATCTCTGGGGTACATCTTTAAGAAACAGTCAGCTGGGTAAGGACCGAGCCGAGGCAGTAAGAAAGGCTCTCATTGCCCTTGGTCTAGAGTCAGAACGAATTGAGGCATTTGGACGAGCAACCGAGTCTCCCATCGGCGACGGACGAGACCCGCAGTCAGCCAAGCGATCGAGACGGGTGGAATTCTACCTCAGTTTAAGTGAGCGTAAATCAAGTCTAAAATAATAGAGCCCCGAGTCCGAGACCCGCGAGTACGCTCCCCACAACCAACAAGATAAGATTCACTGATGAACGTGGCGTAACGACCTCATCTTCGTCTAGTTCCGCGGACTCAAAGTGCGGGTTTAACGCAGGCATCTCGGTGAATGTTTGCTCATTTAATGGCGCCTCATGCACGACTCGATTGAGAAGCTTAAGCACGGACTTCGCCGACTGAGGTCGATTTTCTGGAAGCTTCTGCATGAGGCTCATGATGAGGTCATCGACTTTTTGACTGATTTCGAGGTGCGGGACGACTGAGAGCACCGGCTTAGGTGCCTCGTAAAGATGCGCGAGATACATGCCCTGTGCGTTCTCAGCACTGAAAGGCTTACGCCCCACAAGCATCTCATAGAAGATGACCCCGAATGCATACAAGTCAACCGTATGGTCAATCGGCTTAGCAAACGCCTGCTCCGGCGGAATGTATTCTGGCGTACCCAAGCGCATGCCCGGGGCCGTTTGTACCAATTCTGCCTTGACAGAGGCAGTTGGCATTAATCCTAACTCCGGGGTTTGGGTCGACTCGAGAGACGTCTCCGGACTCTGCCATTTAGCGATGCCAAAATCAGCAACTCGGACAACAATCTTCTCTCCATCGATATGATCAATGAGCACATTTCCTGGCTTCAGATCTCGATGGATAATCCCCTGACCATGTGCTTCAGCGATAGATTTGAGAATCTGTTGCGCAACGATGTAGGCTGTGCGTACCGGAAGACTTCCACGGTCAATCAGGTCTCTAAGCGTACCGCCTTCGAGATATTCCATCGCAATAAACACAACCCCATCGTCTAGAACACCAAAGTCGATTAATGAGACGGTATGCGCACTCTTGAGGTTTGCGAGAATCTGCGCTTCGCGCAGGAAGCGTGCTTGTTTCACGTTGTCCTCAACGAATTCGCCCAAGAGCACCTTAAGGGCTACGTTTCGTCCAACTGGGTGTTGGACAGCCCGGAAGACCTGGCCCATACCGCCCTCGCCAATGATCTCCTGAAGTTCATAACGACCAGCAATCCGGTCGCCGATTTGTGGCATACGTACCGTGAGAGTGGGTTGGGTGTTCGAATCCATAACGAGGGAAATGATACAGCTAAACCCTATAAAGATACACATCAAATAGGCGCAGCATCATTTTATGACGCCTTTCACCTTGATCTCATGAGCAATACGACGTTAAGTGACCGAGACGATGCATCTAACGGGGAGGACTCTCATGAGACGTTCGAATACGGTTATGTTTTTCAGCTTGATGGCTTTTGCTAGCCTCTGGTTTTTAGCGCAGACAGCTTTTGGTGAGCCGTCCTTACCGGCTCCGAAAGACTCAAGCCCTGCACCGACGGAACAATCGAACTCGACATCAACACCAGAGAAAAGCGACGCAACGCCTGGAACACTCGAACGAACCGTCGCACAACCGGATGGCTCCGCGGCGAAGAAGCCCCAACCATCAACTCAAGCGCCGAAAGCAACTTTGATTAAGCCAAAAGTAAAGTCTACCTCAGCACCAAAAACGAACGCGGTGG
>JBMYRY010000139.1:0-6688 GCA_049602795.1 Bradymonadia bacterium | reverse complement strand
TTAGTTTGGTCATCATTTTCATGCTGATCTACTATCGAGGTGCGGGGCTCGTGGCCGACATCGCTCTCACTTTGAATGTTCTTTTCGTTCTTGCTGGTTTAACGGCCTTTGGAGCAACATTAACGCTACCTGGCATTGCGGGTATCGTACTGACCGTGGGTATGGCGGTGGACGCAAACGTACTCATCTTCGAGCGCGTGCGTGAAGAATTGAGGGCAGGTAGAAGCGTAAGGCAGGCAATCGATGCCGGGTATGAGAAGGCGTTCAGTGCGATTCTCGATGCCAATGTGACCACAGGTCTCGCAGCGATCGTTCTTTATCAGTTCGGTTCAGGTCCAATTCGAGGGTTCGCGGTTACGCTCGGCATTGGTATTATTTGTTCGATGTACACTGCACTAGTGGCAACGCGTCTCATCTTCGACCGAGTATACGGTCGAGGTGCAGAACCAAAGCAGATGAGTATTTAAGGAGACGTCATGGAAATTTTTAAGCCAGGTATTCGGTACGACTTTCTCAAGGTCTCCAAACCATTTGTTTCATTAAGTGCATTATTAGTTCTCGGCTCTTGGATCGCCGTTGGGACCATCGGTCTGAACTTTGGCATCGACTTTGATGGTGGTAGTGAAGCCGTTTTGGAATTCAAGCAGGGCATTGATGTTGGTGAGTTGAAGGATACAATGCTTGCCGCCGGTCTAGAGGCTCCTGAAGTCGTTAAGTTTGGTATCGCTGAGGCTGATGCGGGTAAGTACTTCCTTAGAACGCGCACGGTTAATTTACTCACGGACACTGAGCGAAAGACGCTCAAGGCGAGTGTGGTGAAGGCACTCGGTGAGCCTTTGATTTGGGACGATTCTTCAGAGATGGGGAATGTGATCCGAGTGAAGTATGCTGAGTCCCAAGAGCACGCCAAGATCAAGGCTGCGGCAGCTGAGCAGAGCGCCTTCGAGGCGGATGAACTGCGAGTAGAGTCTGCGGCTGCGGGGAGCGATACTGACTTTAGAATTTACCTCCCTGGTGTAAAGCCAAAGGTTGAGCGTGTGCTCAAGAAGAAATATGCGGATAACTTCAAGCAGATTTCGAAGTTTGAAGCCGTTGGGGCAGCCGTTGGCCGTCAGATGCGTAACCAGGGTATTCTATCGGTCATTTATGCATTAATCGGGATTCTCTTGTACGTTTCCTTCCGATTTGACCTTCGATATAGCCCTGGTGCGGTTTTGGCGTTGATTCACGATGTGAGCATCACCGTTGGCTTGTATTGCGTCTTGGGATACGAGTTTAACCTGCCAATCATTGCTGCACTCCTCGCAATTGTTGGGTACTCACTCAATGATACGATTGTTGTTTATGACCGTATCCGCGAGTCGCTCACGCTAGGATTGGGTAAGACCATGACTGATGCGATTAACATCAGTGTGAGTGATTGCTTGTCGCGTACCGTGTTGACATCGGTAACGACCTTCATTGCCGTCTTCTGCATCTGGTGGTTTGGTGGTGGCATCATTCAGAACTTCGCCTTCGCGATGTTGGTGGGGGTTTTGATTGGAACGTATTCTTCCATTTACATCGCTTCGCCCGCGGTCTTATTCATGGATGAGACCATCAAAGAGCGCGCTGAAGAAGCTAAAGCAAAAGCACTCGCCGCCGGCGGACGCGCATAATTATCAATGACCACCTTCCGGTCCTTGGCTGGATTACCGAGCCACACAGGACGACCCTGGCGCCGTAAAGCGGCGTCATCTCCTAATGCGTCATCGAGCAACGACATCGTTCATCGATTTCTTGCGACTCGAGGTTTGTCGGACCTGCCGGAAGTAGAGTCCTATCTCGGTTATTCTTTGTCCAACATGATCGATCCGGCATCGATGCCAGATGCGACGCTCGCAGCGGATAGAATCTTGGCAGCGATCGCATCCGGAGAACGTGTCACTGTCTACGGAGACTACGATGTTGATGGAGTGACGAGTTCGGCACTCCTAGCCCTCGCCTTTCGCTCGATGTTCAATTTCGAGATCGATGTATATATTCCTCATCGCTTGAAGGAGGGCTACGGATTAAACGAAGGTGCGATTAAGCACATTGCCGAACAGGGCTCTACGTTAATGATTACGGTTGATAACGGCTCTTCGGCCCAAAAGGAAATTGCCTTAGCGCGTACATTAGACCTAGATGTGATCATTGTGGATCATCACCAGGTGTCAGATCCAGAGCCCGAGGCTTATGCACATCTTAATCCTCATCGAAAGTCATCGGGATATGAATTTAAGGGGTTGGCGGCTGTAGGCATTGCCTTCATGTTACTTGTCCAGGTGCGACGGAGGGCACGCGAACAAAAGTTTGCCCCGCTAGGTAATCATCGCATCGATCAATTTTTAGATTTGGTCGCTCTTGGCACTGTCGCGGACGTTGCACCACTTGTGGATATCAACCGAGCTTTAGTTCGCTACGGGCTTAAATGTATTCAAGCTTCACCTCGCATTGGGATAGATGCATTGTGCCGAGTCAGCGGCGTGGAGCCAGAAGCAATCAATGAGGGCGATTTAGGGTTTAAATTGGGACCTAGAGTGAATGCGGCAGGTCGGCTCGAAAATGCGAGTGATGGTTTTGTGCTCCTAACGGAGACGTCAATGGATCGTGCACAGCAAAAAGCGCAGGTGATTGACGCGCAGAACGCACAGCGGCGAGTGATCCAGGCTCAGATCGAGGAAGAGGCGCTCGAACAAGCTGAGCGTCAAATGAAGGGTGAGCCTGACATTTTGATTCTGCACGGCGACGAGTGGCATCCGGGCGTGGTTGGCATCGTAGCGTCCAGAATTGTTGAGACCTACCAAAAACCCGTCTTTTGTTTAGCGCTCGATGGAAACATTTGGAAGGGGAGTGGTCGAAGTATCCCCGGTGTTAACTTGAAGAGTCTCTTGGATGAATGTGCGCCGGTTTTGTTGCGCTATGGTGGGCATGTGGCTGCTGCGGGGGTTACATTATCCCAGGCTGCCTTGTCGGAGTTTAAGTCACTTGCTCAAAACGCGGTCGCCCACGTTCGAGACGATAGTGTACAGTCGATCCGCTATGTTGATGTAGACCTTGAAATTGGGCTTGATGAGTTAACGTTCGAGTTGATGGCAAGCATGGAGAGAGCTGGCCCTTTTGGGCATGAAAACCCTGCGCCTCGTTTCTTATTGAAGGGGGTCCAAGGAAAAACCCGCTTACTCAAGGGGGATCACCTCAAAATACAGCATCTTGAAGGCGGCGCGCCCTATCTCGAAGCCATCGGATGGGGGATGGGCGCATGTGAAGGATTGTGCCAATCTCCTATTGATTTAGTGTGTACCGCGCGGGTGGAATCATGGCGAGGTCGTCGACGTTTGACCTTAACCATTGTGGATCTCAGAGCCTCTGAGGGCTTGGAGGAACATCATGCCTCGAGGTAGACGAAGTGCGTCCGATATTGCGGGTCAAATGCCGGCCCCCAAATGGGTAGCGATGATCATGATAGCGGTCGCCCTAACCCTAGTGTTTATGGTAAAATTCGGGGCAGAAGAATATACCGGCGACGTCATGAATCAACTCGTGGGAGACCCTGAGCTTGAGTTACCGGAAGGATATTCTCAGAAGTTGAATCGTGCTCAAACGAACAGCCTCACGAATACCCCTTCCATGGACGCATCGCTCGACGACATCCGCGTGTATTCAAATGATGCCGGGGGGAGCGTTAATCAAACGCCCTCCACAGCAAATGAGGAGTGACTATGTCTCGGTTGAGAGGACCAAAAGCGATACGCCCCGACGATGACTCACATATCTTGTTGAATAGACACCTCTTCGGTGGACATGAAAAAGGGGGGAAAACTCTGGACGTAGATGTGTCCACTCTATCATTGGACTGGGCAACAGTGTTCAATCGATCGGGCAAACTGGCACTTGAGATTGGTTTCAATCGTGGTGTCTTTTTGGAGGAGCTCGCGAAACGCGAACCGACGGTGAATGTCTTGGGTATAGAGATTCAGCGACGTTTCTGTTGGCGCCTCGCTAACCTTCTTGCTGAGAGCGAGGAATCACCCACAAATATTCGGTTGCTTTGGGCTGATGCGAAACTCGTTACAACAGCACTGCTAAAGCCAAATAGTGTTGCGGATATTTATATTAATTTTCCCGATCCTTGGTGGAAGAAACGACATCACAAGCGACGACTAGTTGATACATCCTATGCTGCTGAATTAGTACAAATCCTCGCTCCTGGTGGGGAGGTCTGGGTTAAGTCCGATGTGAAAGATATTGCTGATGAAATATACGCGTCGCTCGAGACACAACCTGCTCTTGAACTATCCGATGCATACTTAGCATCGGACAAACCCTTTACGCATCGAGAGGGCAAATGCGTGGCTCAGAACATGGATATTCATCGTTTTCGTTTTAAAAAACGCATGGTGTGACCTCTGACCCTAATGTTGAGGCTGCCGTCGGTCCAAATAATGCAAATTCAGGTAATTGATCGCAAAATGAGCGGTTATCGGGGCAGCAAGGCTGAACCCAGCGAGAAAGAGAGCTCCGAACACCAACCCCATAAAGAAGGCGGAAAGCATCCAAGGAATGAGTCCTAGCCGAGTTGGGAAATGGAACAGGGCAAATAGGGCAGCTCCAGACCAGAGACTGACATAGTTGAGTAGCACGGCTCGGAAGGCCACCTCTTCAATCAGTGAAGACGCGAAGGCATCTTGCAATGGGGAACGGTCACGTGTGCGCAGCAAGGACAGGAGTTCATCTTCAAGCGTCCGACCCCAATCGGTATATTGAATGACGAGTCGGCTCAGACCGACATAGAGCAAGCCAATCACAAGCCCGATACTGACGTCACGAGTGAGGTTGGGCACGATATCAAGCCAAGGCAGCTCCACCAGCCACAGCGTGGACAGAGTACCGCCCCAGAGCAGGTGCACGCCTCCGAGGATAGGGATGCTGAGCCATTTGAGATAACGTGTCATTCTAGTCCGATAAAGGATGCGTGGTGCAATGCAGGGGCAGGTGCTTCATTCTTTAGTGAGCACCTCAAGATATCGGTGCATTCGATCATCATTCCAGGGATGCACATTGACGAAGCGCATCTTGAGTTCACCGCTTTTGCTAATGATATAGCTCTCAGGGATTTTATCGGTCCCATATCGGCTCTTGATCAAGTCATCTCCCCTGGGGTCGAGACCGATTTGAATACCGGCATTCTTGGTTGGAAACATTTCATCAACGACTTTCCAGTCTGTATCCGTCGTTACCGCCAAGATCACAAAGGGTAGACCCGCCATTTTCTGGGCAAGTTTGCCCAGGTCAGGAATTTCCTTTCGGCAAGGCTCGCAGTTCGTAGCCCAGAAGTTGAGGAAAACCACCTGCCCTCGGAAATCGCTTAAGCGAACCGGTTCACCATTGCGATTGAGCATTTCGAAGTCAGGTGCCGGGCCACTGCTCAACTGAGCATTCCAAGGAAACTGACCATCTCCCACTTGCGCAATCTCATCGATGCTGGCGATGGATATGCCGCGCTGATCAGTCCCAGAGGGCACAAACGAGGTAATGGTGAGACTGAAGAGAGTCAATGCGCCGATCACCGTAATCCATTCAATGAGAGATGTTCGTTGTGAGGGCGTCATCTAGGCTACCTTTCGAGTATGAATTCGCCCTGAGCGTCTGTACACGCTCAGGGCTTCATATGATGTTTTAGCCTGGCATAAGAGGTAGGATTAAACAAGGTGTCCCTCTCGGGCACCCGTGTTTATTTCTTCATCATCTCGTCAATGAGAGCCTTGAATCGAGGGAATGGCTGTGCGCCACGAAGTCGGCGACCATTGATAAAGAAATGTGGCGTACCGCGCGCCTTGAGCTCACCAGCGAGCTTCTGGTCGGCAGCAACTTGAGCCTTGAACTTGCCGCTATCAAGGTCGCCCTTGAACTGAGCCATGTTCAAACCGAGTTCTGTAGCGTACTTCTCAAGCTGGTCACGCTTAAGCGCTCGTTGGTTCTTAAACAGAATGTCGTGCATTTCCCAGCCTTTGCCTTGTGCCGCAGCAGCCAGAGCAGCTTCAGCTGCCAGTGGCGCATCCTTGTGGAAAGACAGAGGATTGTGCTTGAAGACAATGCGAACCTTATCGCCGTATTCCTTCTGAATCTGGCTAATCGTTGGATTAACTCGTGAACAGAAGGGGCATTGGAACTCGCTGAACTCAACGATAGTAACCTTGGCGTTCTTGCCGCCCTTGACCATATCGTTGGCATTGACTGGTACAGTGTAAACAGTCTTGTCTTCCGGTGGCGCCTTACGTGCTGCAGGGGCAGCAGCTTTAGTCTTACCGTTCTTCGTCAATTCGGCGTAGATCTTCGCTTTCGGTGTGCCCTTCTTAAGCAGTGCTTCAGCTTTCTTAACCTCTTCATCGATGATGGTCTTAAATGCTGGGAACGGTCGTGCACCCGTCACTTTTCGCCCGTTGATGAAGAAGTTAGGCGTCCCGCGCGCACCGAAGGTGTTTGCCAACTTCTGGTCTCGCTTGATCATGTTCTTGACCTTGTCTGAGTTGAGGTCGGTGTTGAACTTGCCCATGTCGAGGCCGATCTTCGTTGCATATTCGGTGATGTTGTTAGGCTTGAGCTTCTTCTGGTTTTGGAAGAGTACGTCGTGCATCTCCCAGAACTTTCCTTGCTCACCCGCTGC
>JBMYRY010000138.1:0-6689 GCA_049602795.1 Bradymonadia bacterium | reverse complement strand
ACCGACTGGTTTACCAGTGCAATTTGAGTCTAGCGCCGTGACGGCGGTTGCCTTTGGGCTTGATGGCTTGATCTATGCGGGTACTGATAATGGTCTCTATGTTGTTGGTGCGGACGGTACATATCAACTTGAGTTGACGATTGCTGACGGTCTTCTGAGTAATGTAATTACGGATTTGAGCATTCATAGTAATGGATCCGTGTATATCGCTTCGGAGGGAGGGCTGAATGTGTATGACCCAATGACCGGAGTCGTCGACTCGATTTATTTTGGCATGAAACTTGGCGGTCGAGCCGTCTATGACCTTTCAATGACAGCAGCTGGCGACCTTTGGTACCGGACCCTTTCGGGTATCAATCGACTCTAGGACCTCCTACGCGTCTTCCTCAAATTTTTGGGCTAAACTGAGAGTCCCCGATGGGGCCCGATGGCGCTCGTTATCTATCTGATTTCGTAGAAAAGGTGGAGCCCGACTGGGGGTAGTCGGGCTCCAATAGAAAGCTCGGCCGGGGTGTGCCGAGCGACAGAAATCCATTTATCGATGGGTCGATTCAATGGAGCGCATCACCTCGAATGGGAATCGAGTTGCGATGTCATTGAGGGTATCGTCAGTTCTGAGGCTATTTTACAATGCGTGCGAGTCTTTGTTTTTTGAGGGGTGGGGTTTTGCTGTCTATCCTGCTGTAATTTAAGGGGTTTTCTGGGGTATGCATGATAATAAAAACTCATCTTTTTTTAAGGAACGGATCCACCGGACGATAATAAGATTGACCGGACGTCTGTCTTCCGTGTGACACCTTTATTCGCCCGAGTAGGCTGTCCTATCTTTCACTGGATTCACCATCAACTTGGGAAGTGAGCGCGTCAGGGCAATTTTCTCTTTGGTGAATTGAAACCTGACCAATTACAATCACATTAACCGAATATTAATTCGAACGAGAAATTCGCTTTGGTAATGGATTCGTTCGTATCAGCAGTAAAGGGGATGGTGTGAGTTTGTACCTGCGACCAGCGATGTGGATCTTTATGCTCCTCTCTGTATCACCGCACTTAACCTTGGCTCAGACGGAGTATTTACTGCCCAATGGGCAGCCGATTACGGTTCAAGGGCATTCGTACGGTGGTTTGAGTATTGGCGATGGCGCAAATGCAACACTAAGCAGTTGGCCTGCGCTATGCGTGAAGGCATGTGATGCTTGTGGCGATACATGTGTCGCGTCCGAGATATACAATGCTCAGGGTACGTTGCCGGAGTTGGCTTTGAACGGACGAGAGTTGCGTATGGCGACCGTCTTCATGTCAGACTTGTTGGTGGAACGCCGGATCTTCGTGCCAAACTTTCAAGCAGCGACGGTCAATGGACATGTGCGTTATCTGGACCGGTTTACGAATGAGACCATGGTGCCAATTACCGTGACTGTCTATCTAGGCTCGGTGAGCACTACGCCTACGGATGGGCAGATCGCGTCGGGCGGCGTGAACGTAATACGCACCCATCATCTTGATGATTCAGAGGTTGACGTACTCGATCGCTGGGTCGCCCTCGACGATGGTCAGGTGAATGGCGGCAGTCCGGCATTGGGTGCAGTCTCGTGGGGAGGCGGGGGCCAGCGCCCATTCCTACATACAGTGTTGAAGTCGGAAGGGATTACCAATCTACGCTGGGGGTTCAGGTTGACGGTACCTGGAAACGAGACCGTGTCCCTTTTGTCTGCAATTGTCATCGAACCTAATCGAATTGATGTCTACGAAGAACTTGAAACTCTGTTGAAAGCGAGTGAGGTTGGTTTGCTTGCCGGCATGACGAATACGGAACGGAATTCCGTGGTCAACTTTGATATCGCCGCTGACAATGCTGCACCGGTGGCCCATGCCGGAGGACCCTATACTGTCTCAGAAGGTAGCTCCGTTGCGTTGACGGCATTGGAATCTCATGATCCTGAAGCGGGCAACTTGGACTATGGGTGGCATTTTGACCCCACCGATCAACTTGATGCTCCATTCGATTTGACGGGTGCAAATGTGACGCGTGTCTTTACGGACGATGGATTGTATCAAGTGAGATTAACTGTCACTGATCCAGGAATGAAAAGCGATCGAGTCTTCGCTGGTGTGCGAGTGAATAATGTTTCTCCGTCCATAGATTCTTTCACAACCAGCAGCCCAATTTCCGAAGGGGACCCACTCCTCATACGCGTGGTCGCATCAGATCCTGGTGATGACGAGTTATCCTGCCATCTAGACTATGAGAATCGTGGTCTTTTTGAAGGCGACGTAGCGTTTGAGTCTCAACGCGTCTACATGGATGACGGTCTCTTCACGCTACGCGTTATGGTTCGTGATGATGATGGCGGTATCATCATTGATGAAACGACTGTTGAAGTCTTAAACGCGGCTCCAGAAGTGTTGCAAATCGTAGTCTCGCCCGAAGTAGGCGAGGGAAGCGATGTGCCTGTCTCAATCATTGCGCAAGACCCCGGTGATGACCCTATGACCTACGCCTTAGACCTAGACGGCGATGATATCTTCGAGATTGAATTGGGGGATGATAATCGATGGACTGTTAACTATCCTGATAATGGTTTTTTTCAGGTCCAAGCGCGAGTCTGCGATGATGAGGGTTTGTGTGGCACCAAGGTTACCTCAGTGAGTGTTCGGAATGTGGCACCAGTTATTCGTGATGTAGCAGTCTCAGGCCAATTGCTCGAAGCGCAGCCGGTTACGTTCACAGTTGATGCCGTTGATAGCACCGCCGATACCAGCGAGTTGACCTACGGATTTGACTTCGATAACGACGGTGACTTTAGCGATGATGTCGTTCAATCATCAGCGGTCACGACCCATGTGTTTAACACCGCAGGCGTGTATCGGATTGGCGTTCGTGTCAGTGATGCGGACGGAGGCGTCGCCACAACCGTGGTGGATGTTGAGATCGGAAATGTACCACCGACGGTTACGATGGCAGGCCCACAGACTGCCCTTGAGGGTGAGCAAGTCATCTTCACGTGCGCCGGGTTAGATGTGGGCAATGCTTTCTTGGCGATTGATTGGGATTTGACTGGGGATGGTATCTACGAAAGGTCCAACGCACGCGATGTAATTGAGTATGCTTTTCCTGATGAGGGGACATATCGAGTACGTTGTCGTGTTAGGGACGGTCTAGGCGCACAGGCGTTTGCAGAACAGACGATTTACATCAGTAACGTGAGACCATCTGTGACGGTTGATTTCGGTATGGAGTTCTTTGAGGGCAGTGAAGTGTTTGTGCGCGCTGTGGCCACTGACGTTGCAGGAGACCGTCTGACTTATCAATTTGATTTTGATGGTGATGGTTTGCCCGATGCAGGACCGAGTGAACAGAGTATTGGACGTCACATATATCCCGACGAAGGGGTATATACGGTTCAGGTTTGGGTAAGTGACCAGACGGACGAAATAAGAGTGTCTGGCACTGTCACGGTATTGAATCGTCCTCCCAATGCACTGGTGATTCTACCTGATAACGTCGATGAAGGCGACACGGTAACCGCTCGGGTTGAAGTATCAGATCCTGGAGGGGACCCGGTGTTACTTTCATGGGATCTTGATGGAGACGGAGACGCGGAAGTGGAAGATGTGGTACCCGTTGTTGGCGGTATAGCCGAGCGTCAATTTGTCGTTGCCGACGATGGACCACTGAATGTTGCAGTCTGGGCTCGAGATGACGAAGGTGACGAGACTCAAGCGACTGCATCGCTGCTTGTCCGGAACATCGCGCCAGCATTATTTGAGGGTTATACGCCATTGCCAGCAACGGAAGGACGGCAGTATGCGAGTGTTATCCCCGTTTTCGATCCTGCCGGCGCGAACGATCCATTGACGTACCAGCTGTTAGCGGGTCCTGAAACCATCGATCTTGATCCATCGACAGGACTGCTCCTATGGACGCCCACGTATGAAGAGTATTTAGCAAGCCCTACGGCAATCACCCTTCGAGTCTCAGACGGTGACAATGGTGTATTGGAAACCAATCTTGAAATCATCGTGAATGCTCGCGATGAGGACCAGGACGGTCTCCCTGATACGTATGAGGAACGAACATGCGATACGATGGGCGCCTGCCTAGACCCAACCAATCCCAACGACAGTTCTGAAGATCTCGATAATGACGGGCTGACCAACTTGGAGGAATGGGCAGGTGGTACGAACCCGTTTGAGTACGATGGACCAAAAACACCGATGCTGCTTTCACCATTAGACGAGGCACGTGTCAACACCCCCACGCCTACCCTCGAAGTTGAGATGGAGCCTTACAGAGGTCCTTTGGCCGCGACCATCAGGTTCGAGGTATATACTGATGAACAAGCCATGGATGTCATGTTGAGTGCTCAAGAACCTGTTGGAGAAGATCCCATTGTGACTCACGCTACAGATGCAACCGAGTGGGTAGAGGACATGCGCTATTTCTGGCGTGCACGTGCCGAGACCCCCTTGAGCACTTCCGACTGGACGCCCATCCGAAATTTTCGAGTTAATGCGGAAAATACCGCGCCACCAGCACCATTACCATTGAGCCCAGAAGACGATGTCACATTGGGCGAGCGCTCCCCTGAGTTTGTCGTGCGGACCGTTACTGACCCTGACGGAGACTCCGTAAAATATTTGTTTCGTTTCTATCGCGAGAATGGCGACATCGAAACCTTGGGATATGGTGAAAGTGACACAGAGTTTGTTCGCTTCTCTCAGCCGTTGAGAGAAGGCGTTACTTTATTTTGGGAAGTGCTTGCAATCGACGAGGTTGGTGCGCAATCCGAGCCGTCTGAGCGTCGGCGATTTGTTGTAGACGCGCTCAACAATCCGCCAACAGCCCCGGACGTGATTTCACCCGAGGTTGATATGATTCTCAGTAAAAACCCAATCGAAGTTACCGTTGGAGGGAGTCTTGATCCTGATGGACATGAGTTCAGTTATGGACTTGCCTTGTACGCCGAAACCTCCACACCGCTCTTGTCGAGTTCTGTGACCCCTGATGAAGAAGGCGTGGCGCGCTTTATTGCTACTGAGGTTGTGACTGAGGATCGAGCGTATGATCTTGTTGCCTATGCAGAAGATGAATTCGGTGCTCGATCCGAAAGTACTGTTCGGCGCATATTTGTGTCCTCCGAGAATGACCCTCCCTCTGCACCCACTCCGATCGAGCCCATTAATTTTGCACCCATACTTCCGGCGGAAGCTGTTTTCTTCTGGGGTCAATCAGTTGATCCTGAAGGGAGTGTGGTGACGTATCGCTTAACGATTTGTACGAGTGAATTAGCACTTGATACGAAAGAAGGCTGTGTCATTGAACCGCTTTTGCAGACAAATGGTTTTGATTTCCGCACGGATGCTAAATCAGGACAGGAGTATTTTTGGTTCGTTGAAGCCTTAGATGCCGATGGAACAGCTTCGAATCCTTCGGAAACGTGGTCATTTAGGGTGATTGATTCTGATGAGGATGAAGCCGGCTGCGATTGTCGTTTCGCATCAACGCCCACCAGGTCTTTGTGGGTACTCTTACTCATGATGACCATGATTGCTCACCGACGTTCTAAACGGGTTCTTCATTGACCTTATTGCTTAGTGATCTTAGGTTGTCATTGAACACAACGAGAAGCGATTGATGTATGGCTAAAACGACAATTTTGATTGGTGAATCTGACGACGAGCACTATGAGCGCCTGCGCGTAATCTTGTTGGATGCAGGATTGAAACCGGTGCGTGCAGTGCGTGTAGCCGAAGTACTTGCTTTGGTGAAAGCAGGCGTTAATCTTGCGGTGATCAATCCCAATTGCTCTGATTTTAATTCAGAAGGCTTCTTTTCTCAGTTGGAGGATTGTTCTGAACTCGGTTGGGTTTTGGAAGCGGAGGGCGTCGATAGTGAGAGAGTGCTGAGTGCGTTGAAAACGGGCTGCAGCGATTGGATGACTCGACCGGCGAGTTCCGAGGACGTCCTTCAAGCACTCCGACGTGTCGAAAAACGCTACAAAAGACGAATCGTGACCAAGAGCGATGTGGCAGATTCTCCACGATCGCGAGCCTTGGTCAAAGAAATTGCCCGTCGAATTCGGGATGGAAATATTGACCTGCCAGAGGTACCTCAGGTCATCAAAGATTTGAATATAGCGCTTCAAGATCTCGATGTGTCGGCAGATGATGTCGTGGCGATTGTGGGTCGAGATCCCTCGCTCTCTGCGAGAATTGTTTCAACGGCAAATGCGGCCACCTATGGCGGAAATAATTGGACTGAGCGAATCACTGATTTGGGGGCGGCGGTTACGCGAATGGGTAATCTCGCCGTGAAAAACCTTGTTCAAACGGAAGCGATCAAAGCCATGTTTCAATTTCGCTCACCAGCCTTTAAAGCCATTTTTGATAAAATGTGGCAACAACATTTTCTCGTAGCAAAAATTGCCCGGGAGATTGCTCGTAGCCGTGCGAAAGAAAACGCAGATGAGCTTTATCTCTTTGGTTTAGTTCACAATATTGGGGAACTCTTTTTGCTTCGTGTTTTCGGCGAATTCTTTCAGAGAAATAATAATCAGATTCTATCGATGGATGAGGTTCTCTCTATGGTGAGAGAATGGCACACCGTCTTCGGGGCTGGTCTGCTGAAAAAATGGGACATGGGTGACGATGTAGAGTTCTTAGCGAAAGTACACCACACTCCCGCG
>JBMYRY010000137.1:0-6705 GCA_049602795.1 Bradymonadia bacterium | reverse complement strand
GGGGCGCTCTTTTTGTGCCAAGTAGACCAAAGCGGCCGCGATCATCCGTTGCTCCACCTCTCCGTCGGCACAGAGTTCATCGACAATTCGTGCATATTTTCTCAGTTTTTGAGTCTCGACCGTTTCCAGAAGCCCAGCCTTAAACTCTTCGATGCGTTTATGGGCAATCTGATCCGCAGTGGGCAGGTCTAGCTTGACCATTGGTTTGCGAGTCGCACGTTCGATGTTTTTGAACATTCGAATGTCGTTGCGTGCAACAAAGGTAATTGCTTTGCCTTCTCGACCTGCTCGACCGGTGCGCCCAATTCTATGAACATACGCTTCGGTATCGTAAGGAATATCGTAGTTGATCACGTGACTGACTCGTGGAACGTCGAGACCTCGGGCGGCTACATCGGTGCAAACGAGGACATGAACTCGACCACTCTTGAATCGGTCAATCGTATGTTGTCTGGCTTGTTGGTTCATATCACCATTGAGGGCTACCGCTTCTAGTCCTCGTTCAGCGAGACGCTCAACCACCTCGGTTGTACCGATACGTGTTTTCGTGAACACGATGACGCCATCGTAATCGTCCACCTCAAGAATACGAGCAAGTGCTTCGAGTTTTCGTACGCCTGACACGGTGACATAGTGCTGGCTAATCGCTTCCACCGTGGTTTCCTTGCCCTTGATGTGTACGTTCTTCGGCGTCGTGAGGAAACGCTTTGCAATCCGGGCAATTGGCGGTGGCATGGTTGCGGAAAAAAGCGCAGTCAGACGATCCTTCGGCATGGACTCCATGATTGTTTCTACATCGTCAATAAAGCCCATTCGGAGCATTTCGTCCGCTTCGTCGAGGACTAATGCATTGATGTGATCGAGGCTGAGAGTACCGCGCTTAAGGTGATCGATGATTCGTCCTGGGGTTCCAACCACAACATGCACACCGCGATGGAGGGCATTGAGTTGGGTCGACATGCCTTGACCACCGTAGACCGGTAACACCTTGAGCCCCTTAATGAATTTACTGTATGCCTTGACCGCATCAGACACTTGGAGCGCGAGTTCACGTGTTGGTGCGATGACAATTAATTGAGGATGTTTGACGGTTACATCGATCCGAGTCAGCAATGGCAGCGTAAAGGCAGCGGTTTTCCCTGTGCCTGTCTTGGCTTGTCCGATGATGTCATGTCCCTCAAGCAGTAATGGAATCGCCATTGCTTGAATGGGGGTGGGATTGATATAGCCAGATGCATCGAGTGCCTCAAGAATCGATTCGGGTAGTCCTAAATGCTCGAAAGTAATCGGTTGTTCCTCAGTTGGGAGGTTATCATCGTTCATCTTCTTCTCCTTTGCAGATTCACGAGAATCTTGCGTTACGAACCCGAAGACAAAGATGAGTGCTCATTTCGTCGTTGACGCTGAAAAATTTCAACGCAACCAGGTTTTGAGGGCCTATTCGGGTGCCTACTAACACGCCTGAGCACACATTACGACTAACTTATTGCCCAACAAGGTAAACTGAAGTTATCGCTAAGAAAATTAACTCGGAGGGCAACCGTCCATCTGTTTGGCACTTCGTGGGAAAGCTTGAGCGCAACTTGGTCTGTTTGGAGCGTCGCTGTATACTTTGGTGCCCTGTCGTGTCCTTGCGGCTGCATCTGTGGACAATTGACCGATATCAATGTATAGCTATGTCGCCGACGTTGACGGCACCAAGTTAGAAACCTCCACTAACCCTTCGATTGGGGAATTCCATTGAGTACATTTGATTCCGCAGGGCTAATTGAGCCCTTGCAAAAGGCTGTTGCCGATCTCGCTTATGAGGTCATGACGCCCATACAAGCTAAGTCGATCCCCCCTCTTCTTGAGGGTCGAGACGTACTTGGTTGTGCACAGACTGGCACCGGGAAAACGGCTGCATTTTTGCTGCCGATTATTCAACATTTGGTAAATGAACGAAAGCCGAGAGGTTGGGGAATTCGGGCGCTTATTCTTACGCCGACACGCGAGCTCGCCGCACAAATTGGGGAGAACTTTGCTCAGTACGCGAAGCACGTCCGGCTGAGCCACTATGTGATTTTTGGCGGGGTCAATCAAAAGCCTCAGGTCGCTGCACTTGAGCGGGGGTTAGATGTAGTTGTGGCAACGCCGGGGCGTTTATTGGACCTTCATGGGCAGGGCTTCTTCAATTTTGACAAGATCGAGTTTTTCGTTCTCGATGAAGCTGATTGTATGCTCGATATGGGGTTTATTCATGACATCCGTAAAGTCTTAGATAAGCTGCCGCCAAAACGCCAGAACTTGCTTTTTTCGGCGACCATGCCGGGTCAAATCGTGCAGTTGGCGAATCGATTCTTATCCGATCCTGTCCGAGTAGAGGTGAATCCGCAGTCGAGTACTGCAGAACGGATCATCCAAAAAGTCATGTTTGTTGAGCGACCGAATAAGCGGCGACTCTTAGCGCATTTGCTTAGGGACAACGACGTGGAAAGCGCAATCGTGTTCACTCGGACTAAACACGGTGCTAATCGAGTCGTTAAGGACCTTGGGAGAGCGGGAATCGAAGCCCTCGCGATTCATGGCAACAAAAGCCAGGGCGCTCGCACCAGAGCCTTACAGGCATTTAAGTCGCGAGAGATTCGGATATTGGTTGCTACCGATATTGCATCGAGGGGGATCGACGTTAGCGGTGTTAGCCATGTATTCAATTTTGACCTCCCCAATGTCTCAGAGTCATATGTGCATCGCATCGGGCGCACAGCTCGCGCAGGGCGCGACGGGATTGCCATTGCATTCTGTGATGAAACTGAGAGTGATTATCTTCAGGATATTGAGAAGTTGACCGGGCAGCCGCTCGACATTGTGGACGATCATGAATGGCACTTTCCTGCAGCGATTCCGATTAAATTGAAGCCGGGAGAGCGACGCAGAAGCGGGAAAAATAATCAGGGGCAAAAATCGCGTTCGCAGCAGGGGACAGGGCAATCTCGTCGTCGTCGCCGTAGACCGCCCCGCGGACAGGGCGCAAACGCTTCGAATCGACCGTCTCGAAGGTCGTAACGGGTCTCTCTTAATTCAACGACGGTTAGGCTCTACAATCGCCATAACATGCTGTCGGGGAACGCGCGTGGAACACTTTGAGCAACGCCAAAGCATTCCTAGTCTTTCGGACCGATCATTTGGTCCGGTTGAACGACTCGGTCGAAGGTCTCGGCATCAACGAAGCCGAGTCTAATGGCTTCTTCCTTCAAGGTTGTTCCATTCTTGTGTGCCGTCTTCGCAACGGTGGTTGCATTGTCGTAACCAATTTCTGGAGCCAAGGCGGTGACGAGCATGAGGCTGTCCCACATGAGTTTAGAAATTCGTTGTTCATCGGCTTCAATTCCAGCAACACAGTTGTCGGTGAATGCACTGGCGGCGTCGCCGAGTAACTGCATTGATTGAAGCACGTTGTACGACATCATCGGTTTGTACACATTCAATTCAAAGTGTCCTTGGCTGCCGGCAAATCCTACAGCAGCGTCGTTGCCCAGGACATGAGCACATACCATGGTCAGCGCTTCGGCTTGTGTTGGGTTTACTTTGCCCGGCATGATGGAACTACCCGGTTCGTTTGCTGGCAGAATGAGTTCGCCTAAGCCGCAACGTGGGCCGGAGCCAAGCAGGCGGATGTCATTGGCAATCTTGAATAAGCTTGCGGCAACCGTCTTCAATGCACCTGACATCTCGACTAACGCATCGTGCGCAGCCAGAGCCTCAAATTTATTTGGTGCGGTGACAAAAGGTAAGTCGGTAATCTCGGCGATTGACTTGGCAACGTCCTCAGCGAATCCAGTCTTTGTATTCAACCCCGTGCCAACAGCGGTACCCCCCTGAGCGAGGGCATAAATGTTTGGTAGCGCCGATTCAATCCGCTTAATGCCTTGCTCGACCTGGAATGCATAGCCCCCAAACTCCTGCCCGAGTGTAAGGGGGGTGGCATCCTGGGTGTGGGTTCGACCAATCTTGATAATTGATTTAAAGCCTTCAGCTTTGCACGCCAACTCGCCGTAGAGTTTCTTCAGACCTGGTAAAAGGACATCGCGTGCGGTCGTACCAACGGCAATGTGCATGGCTGTTGGGAAGGTGTCATTAGAGCTTTGAGACATATTGACATGATCGTTGGGATGAACCGGCGATTTGCTTCCCATCTCGCCCCCCAAGATTTCAATGGCTCGATTTGAAATCACCTCGTTGGCGTTCATATTGGACTGAGTACCTGAGCCAGTTTGCCAGACGACGAGCGGAAAATGGTCATCAAACTTACCCGCGTAAACCTCGGAAGCCGCCTGGACGATGGCCTCACCGAGTTCAGGGTTCAGTTTGCCTTGGGCCATGTTTACGGTAGCAGCTGCCTGCTTGATCGCGCCCAGCGCACGGACGATCGCTACCGGCTGCTTTTCCCATCCAATGGGAAAGTTCTTCAGAGAACGTTGAGTTTGAGCGCCCCAGTATTTATCGGCTGGTACGTTCAGTTCTCCAAAGCTATCTGTCTCTACTCTTATCGTCATGTTCGCCCCTCTCAGCTTCGATTTAACTCCGCGCAACGGTACGCCAGTCTAGAAAAAATTCAAAGGCAGAAAACACAAAGTGCGGATCTGCTTCTGAGAGGCAAGTGTACGCACCATTTAGCTTCAATGGATGGAGACTGAACGCATACGAGGCGTTATCGTAGAGGTTACTAACTCGCGCTTTCGAGGCACAACTCAACTCAATATGGCCACGTGTTGTTTTGGTCTCTTTCGAGTTATCCTCAACCATTGATGACTGTGTTCAAGGCAAGAAGGGCATTGGGCGTTGTGAGCGGGTCGCACCGTTCGTGTAAGAGGATTGAATCAGTTGAGAAGACGATGCGGGGGACTCAGAGTATGAAACCGTTACCACCCATTCCAGTTTAGATACCGTATCGTCATATTAACTGAAACCTTCGGCGCCCAGTGATGTCCTAATGTCCGTCCGTTCGTCGTTCATTTTAATTCAAGTGACATTAAAAGACGCCGGCATGAATCGGCTCGCACGGTCTGATAAGGCATACAGACTGTGTACGCTAACAGTCCGTGGTCGTGAGGTTGAAGATTGATGTCCAGCGTCGTTCCGCCTGGTACATTGAAAAACATCAATCTGCTTGTCCGGACGACCGGTAAAGGGTAATCAAGCTCGCCTACACGAGCAGCCGAATAGGAGTGTGGTCTGTTGACGACGAGGAAACATGACAACGAATCGAGCAAACCTATATGGCGAGAGATTCACGAACGGGCGTGTAAAGAAAAGGCACTCGCCTATACTGACCCACAGACAGGGTATCGAGTGTTTACTGCCTTTGGCTTAAGGAAGCGAGCCCGATGTTGCGGTTCCGGATGTCGGCATTGCCCGTTTGGGCATGTTCGAGTGAAATCCCGACATGGGGGTACTCTCATTACTGAGCCGTATCTGATTGGTGACCAACCCGACGCAAAGCCTGTCACCCTTCTATTCTGGAGCGGTGGTAAGGATGCCTACTTAGCTCTACTTCAATACCTTGAACAGGACATGAAAGAGCTTATTCTGGTAACCGTATACAGCGCTGAAACCAATGAGGTTTCTCATCAAGACGTTCATATTGATTTAATCAAGGCTCAAGCGGCAGCCCTGAATCTTTCTTTATTGTTGGTGCCCACATACGTCGGAGATGGTTTTGAAGACGCCGTACAGCGTGCATGCGCGGTGGTTGAGCGATGGGCTACGATTGATACCGTTGTCTTCGGTGATCTGAACCTTACTTCCGTTCGTCAGTGGCGCGAGACGGTTTTTGCGAATGAAGACTGGGGGCGACGAATTCAGACTTGCTTTCCCTTGTGGCACATACCTTATGAGTCACTCATTGAGAGGCTCACCGATGCGCAGGTACATTGCGTGATTTCCGCCGTGTTGCACCCCTCGTTGAAGGCTCGGTTACGGGTAGGGGATGATTTCGATCGTACATGTTTCGAGTCGTTACCAGGAGCGGTGGATGCTTTTGGTGAAGGTGGGGAGTTTCATACGGTAATTACACCGACATCTCTTAAGCCGCTTTTTCGTTTGAAGTAGGTATTTCACGCGAAAAAACGCGCTCTTCGTTAAGAAATCGACAGAAAAAGCATATTTTTCTTGGACATCTGCGCGTTTGCATATACGAAGGCAATGCACTATTGAAAAGGAATTGAATCACATGGGTTCAAAATTATTTGTAGGCGGTCTTGCGTGGGCCACGAGCGATGAGTCCCTTCGGACCCATTTTGAAGAATTCGGTGAAGTCACCGAGACTAAGATTGTAACAGACCGAGAGACTGGGCGTTCCAGAGGTTTTGGTTTCGTTACTTATGCCGAGGAAGCGAATGCGAACGAGGCAAAGGAAGCACTCAACAACAGTGAGCTAGATGGTCGTACAATTCGTGTTGATCATGCGACGGAGCAGCGACCTCGTTCGGGTGGTCGTGGTCCAGGTCGCGGTGGTCCTCGAGGCGGCGGTGGTGGTCGCTGGTAGTCAGCATCGCCTCGTCTAACGAGCGCTATTGTCTTGAAAAAGGAGCCTTTGGGCTCCTTTTTTTTTGTCTACGCCCAACAGAAATCCTAGCCTTAACTCGAGAACTGACTCTGACAAAAGGGATTACAATTTGCTGGAGCATCAGGGGAGAGGAATATGAGGCTGTATCTATGGATGAT
>JBMYRY010000136.1:0-6761 GCA_049602795.1 Bradymonadia bacterium | reverse complement strand
GGGGCATGTATTGAATGTCATACGCCAGAGCCCGAGATGGTACCGGGTCCGACCGCGATTGATTTCGAGAAGCTTTTCTGGGGCGGACGAGAGTTTCCTGCTGCGGCGCTCGGCTTACCGGTCATGCCCATGGGTCCTTTCCCAGAGGTTATCGTTTCAGCAAATCTCACCTCACACATGGAATTCGGCTTGGGTGACTACACCGTTGAACAAATTGTTCGAGTCCTCAAGGAAGGTGTCGACAAAGATGACAAAGGCATCTGTCCCCCGATGCCTTCTGGCGTGATGGCCGCATTCGGTGGTCTCACAGACGACGACGCACTCGACATTGCTCACTACATCAAATCACTCCCACCAGTAGCAAACGAAGTGGTCGGGGAGTGCGAAGCCCCGATGGGACCACCACCGGGACAGTAGGGCACCGCCCCATGCCTCCATGCAAGGCATGATCATTTCATGAAACGCTAAGACCTAGCGAACTCGCACTTCGTCATAGTACGCTTCAGAAAAAGGTGATGGGAATTCACACGCATGACGATAGGTTCAATACACGCGCGCACGCTGTTGCTCCTCATGATCAACAGCCTTTTCATCGGAGGATGCGAGTCTACCGAGGTGCACGCTGTTGATATTGGCACTACGGCTGAAAATCTTGACTTCGGGTTACCGAATGATTCGCTTCAGGACGCCCATCATCCTCTTCCAGACTCGGAGGTCGGCACCTGGACCGACCCATTTCACCTAAGTGATCTGCCCGCCAGAGGGTCGGATACTCCCTTCTGGCTTTCTCAAGTCGGTCTCTATGCGGAGATGAGTTCACAGACATTCAACCCGCATGCGAAACGTTTCAAGCCGAAATACCCTCTTTGGTCCGATGGGACTGAGAAAACTCGATGGATTTTACTGCCGGAAGATGGCGTGATTGACACCGCAAATATGAATCATTGGCACTTTCCTGTGGGCACTCGTTTCTTCAAGACGTTTAGTCGAGATGGCCAGCCACTCGAAACGCGCTTAATCGTTCGTACGGGCGAAGGTAGCCGCGACTACTGGATGGGTGCATTTCTGTGGAATGCAGATGGCTCCGATGCTCTGTTCGTTGAAGACGGTGCGACAAATGTGCTCGGCACCGACCACGATGTGCCCGAGGTTAAGGCATGCGGCACATGCCACAATGGAGAACCGGGACGTGCTCTCGGCTTCAATGCGATCCAGCTCTCGCATTCTCTTGATGGCATCAATCTGGCGAGATTGGCGGCTGAGGGTTCGCTATCTGAGCCCGGGGTAGACTCCATCCAAGTACCCGGAGACACCCTCACTTCATCTGTTCTCGGTTACCTACATGCAAATTGCGGTCATTGTCATAACCCGCGTGGTTCGGCCTGGCCAGACACCGATATCGAGCTAACTCTCGATGTAGCGGATCAATCTCCGGAACAAACGAAGATCTACCAAACGACGCTAGACGTAGAATTACAATACTTCAACGCGGAACCAAACGTGGTTCGAGTTAAGCCCGGAGATCCTGCGCTTAGCGCGGTAGTCCTGAGGATGCGCCAACGCGGCCTTGAAACTCAAATGCCGCCCCTCGCTACTAAACACATCGATGAAGACGCACTATCGCTGGTAGAGAACTGGATACAGGCCTTAACTAACACAGCCGTTTCGACGGAAGCGCCGCCGCGCTGAATCATGTCTTGGAAGTCATTCAACTCCAATACACGAGATGCGTTCGTTCACGATCAACAGTGGCAAAGCCTCCCATGGTGACTCGGGGCACCGTGCCCTCAACAGGTGTCACCCGATGGACATATTTACCGGAATTAAAGACCACCAAATCACCCGCATCTAGTGACACCGATTCCGATTTAAATTCGTTCTCCAAAACCTCCGTATCTAAGAAGCGTGTGGGTAATAGTGGTGGATTCGGATCACTACCCCATAGACCATAGAGTTTGAGATCGCCGCCAGTTGAAGCAGGTTGAAGCACAATGAACCAGCTCAAGATTACCGACCGATCGTAGCGTGCATCCAAATGTTCATAGATGGGTAGTCGATAGTGGTTATCGTGATGTGGATAAATTTGATGACCTGGTGGCAGCGAACGAAAATTAAAGGGCAGCCATGGATGCAACTCATCGAACATCGCCACCTGCGCCGGTTGACTGCGATTGAGTAATGAGAAAATCGATTCAATATCACGTGTAGGATCAGCATCGGAGAATACCTGTTCAATCAATCTACCCTGCGCTATTTGGCTCGCCCGATACCGATCCGAATCTGGACCCGTAAACGAAGTAAATGTAGGAGTGCCCGCTTCGCCTAAGGTCTTTATTTCGCCACCCACCATCCCCTCATTCGGCGAGGACCATGCAGGATTCAAAACCCGTAATCGCTCGATTGCAGCGTTAGTTTTCAGGGATGATAATGCCTTCCTGATGACAATGCCGCTCAGAGCGGTGTCGATCAATGCGTCAATGGATTTAGAAAGGCCATTCAGTTTGTTTCGATCCATCGACACTAACCGAATCTCATGCCCACGTAATGATTCATCTGGCTTATTGGAAGACATGGACGCTCCTTTAGAACATCTGCGTTAAGGTCATGTCGAGGATCTATTCAACTCACCTCCAGAACCCTAAGTGTACTCTATGCGATCGCCTCAAGAAATAAAACGCTCACTGATTAGTTCCCTGCATCGACGGTTCAATCCGAATCTTTCGTCCAGCGGAGTACGCCACAAATTCGGGTGAATACACGGACTGAATGACCGCTGGGTTAGCCTTGAAGGTCCCGGATGTACTCGCCCGCAAGCGATATTGAAACTGATAAACACCGTGAGGAAGACGTTCAAAAAAGTAATTAGTGGCGCTATCTCGAACTTCTTCGTACCAACTCACTCCGTCCCCCCAACGATGACCGGATCTTAACGACACCGGTTCAAAGCCTGCGGGTCTCGGCGCCCGCAATTGCACATACTCGAGTGCATGTTGGCTCGAGATTTCGACATGAACCTCGACCTCATCGCCCACCGCTATCATGGTACCCTCATCGATTGGATATAGAACCGCTTCATTGGCCTCAGTGACCCTTTTGAAGAACCGCCTCTTTACTGTTAAAAAGTCACCATGGGCACTCTCCGGCATCTTCTCCGTTGAAAAATGCCACGTTGCAGACGCAAATTGAATGGCATCAGACTTCTGAGTGAACGACACCTGAGAGTGCTTTTGAGGGTCGATGGTTGCTCCGTGAAGCACGATTTGATTCTTACCACCAGTGAAGGTGTCAGATTCAAATTTGAATGACTTAACGACCGGTCCAATCTGCACCACGGTTTCTTCTTCTTGAGTTAATTGACCCTTTGCTTCCAGATACTGTGCAAGGACATACAGCACCTCCGCGGTGGCACGGGTTGATTTCCACTGATTGAGTTTCTTGTTGAGAAATAACCACAGAACCATGCCTTCGAGTTTCGGGCTTTTTGGCGTAATCTCCATCGTTGCCTTAATTGCCATTGCATGACCTTCAATCGTATCTTGATACCAGAGCCAGGACTTTGACTCCGGCGCCCAAAATACAGCGCCATGCGCATCAGTTTGAGCCTGATCCAATACACTTTCCCATACCAATCGAGCGTCCTTTTCACGTCCCATCCGCTTTAAGGTGAGTGCAAGTTGTGCCTTGACCAACTTCGATTGAGATTTCCAATGCTTGAATCCATGATCGAGTAACATTTGCCGCTGCTCATCGCTCACGACGTTGCCATGCCAAGAAGAGTCAGTGTAGGTGGATAAAATATAATTGAGATAGATGCTCAATTGAATACAACTATCCTTGGCGATGCACGACATGAGCTCTCCATCGACGTAACTGCTCAAAAACCTCCATCCCGAGTTTGCAATATTCCTCGGCACGTCCAAGCCAAACTCCGACGCTTTTGCGAATCCATACATGATATAGAGTGTCATATAGACCGATGCCTTTCCGCCTGAAAACCAAGGAAATCCGCCCGATAGCAATTGCGCTTTCCGCAGCTTTTTCAGGCTCTCGGTTCGAACCGATTTAACGAGGGCAGGATCCAAAACTTTCAGTAAGTTGTTGGTCTGGCCTCCTCGAGAATTCATCAGCCATGGCGTTTCCTCGAACAACATTTTCCGGTTTGCATCAGCGGCGCTAACTGATTCTAACTGCGTCGTTCTCTTCGCCAGATCGCGAGCAACCTTCTTAAGATTAGGGTACCGAGAGAACAACGAAGTCAAAATGCCTGTGGGTAAGAATCGATTCAGCGTCTGCTCCACGCATTCATAAGGGTAATCGATCAAATACGGAAGAGCGGACAGAGCACCGTAAAAAAGCTGTCCATCCAGCGTGACCACCAAGCTCTTGTCAACACGGGTCCTATCCGAGGTGTCAGCCAAATCGGAAAACGTAACGGTTTTGGCTTCCTTATCCTTGAGGACGACGAACTTGGACTGTGAGAGGTGCATTCTGCCAGGTAGAATTGGTAAAGCTCGCAACTCTCCATCCGAGAATTCGGGTGTGCTTGCCGTCACCTTTACATGCACTACTCCGGGATCTGAGGGTGCCTTCACAGCGATCTTAAGAGTAGCAGATTGAGCAGCGTTCATCTGAAAGGGCAACGCCTTGACATCTTTCTTTGTCAGACCAAAATCATGCAATCGACTTTGCTCCGTCTCCGGATCGATGAGGTCAACATCTACGGTGCCAGACATCGGCTGGGTGGAGGCGTTATTAACCATGACTTGAAGAAATGCTTTATCACCCTCTCTCAGAAAACGAGGTAGGTAGGGCCGAACCATTATCTCTTTAACAGTGCGTACTTCTTTCTTAATGAGACCATATTGAAAGGTCTTGGTCATTGCATGCACGTAGACATGCCAACTCGTTACGGCATCCGGCACAGTAAATTCGATGGATGCTTCACCAGCTTTATTTAGCAATAACTGCGGTCTAAAGAACGCTGTCTCCGCAAAATTAGTTCTCAATGCTTGATTGTCAGACTTAGACGATGCCCGGCTGATGTCAGCGGGAGGCTCTTCCTCAGCCAGCGAAAGATCGGAGGCAGACTCAGGCTCGGCAAAACTCTCGCGTTTTTTTCGACTCATTCGGGTCTTACCCCCCAAGCGAGCTGAACGAGGCGCAGCATCAGCCCTCATCACTCTTCCTCTGCGCCCTCGCCGTCTACGATAGCGACCAGGCGAATCACCATGGGTGGTGGGTTTATATCCTTCATGTCCACTTTCGAGAATGCGAGGTTGATCACCAATTCTAATGACACTTGCGCGACCAAGAGAGCTTCGAGAGGAGATTCGAGACAACGTGTTCGACTGATAGAGGGCGAGTGGGTTTGGCGGTGTATGCGGTGCGAAAACATCCAAACTTCGGTCGTGCATATACGCGAGCACCTCCCCCACAGCGGGTAAGCCATCGGACGTCTTGACTTTGAGGGCCCATCTCTCTTTCTGTCCCGGTCGAAGCGTGTCGCGGAAGGTAGAGAAGCGAATATCCAATTCCTTATGCGACCAGGGCACTTCGATGTCTTGCCGCAGTTCGACCAGTTGGTGATCTCGAATGAAGCGGGCACTAAACCCAATGCCCCCGAGATCGGATTTCTTGACTGGCACATCCAAGACTGCACTCTCATTGATGATACGCTGCCAAACAATCCTATCGCGTTTCCATCGTGTCACGAGGATCGGCTGCTGTTTGAATCCGGAGTGAACAAAAACCTTGGCACGTTCACCTACGCGACGAGTTCCCCGATCAACCATCAACGCAACGGGCACGGCTAAAGACGTATCGGTTCCCGCAACCACAAAATCCTTGAAGGTTGTATAGGGTTTATCGAATGCATCAGTGCTTCGATAGCGGATTCGATATGCACCTGGTTCTAACTTACCGAGATTGAGATCTGCCACACCACTACTCGAATGCTTCACAGTACCCGAGGAAATTTCGGCGCCATCACGCCATGAGTTGAGGAGTCTTTCGTGAGTGCGATACCCGTGTTCATAGCGAGGGCGTAGACGATCTCCTGGCAATATGAGTGCGCCGGCTTGGGGCTTCGGCTGTATACCAACCTCGTGGGGCAGCGGCGTGGTTTTAGGTTGTTTGAGTGAGCGAAGTACCCATGTGCCCACGCCGGGTGCAGCCTCATCATCCAAGTTAGTCCTACGAATCGAAATGACCGAATCCTTGTCTATGGACTGGAAGTTGTTTTCAGTCGACAAAGTCGCCTTAATGGATGAGAAGCCGAGCGTAAACTGCCGGCTGCCAGATCGAGTTTCACCACCATCGTCCGTGACGTCCACGCTAACTTCGTAGCGATAATACACTGATTTACCCTGTTCAGGGTCCAGGCTTTCATCGGCGGTAGGCATGAATTTAAAGGTAAACTTACCCTCCGTGTCTAGTGACGATTGACCATGCGCAATCAATTGAGAAGCGACCCGAGGCACCCAATACCATCGCCACCAATCAGGGTATTGAGCCCACCGTTTTACTCGCCATTTAACTGCGCCATTTGTAACCGGCGCGCCAAAATAATACTTCGACTCTCCGGTGATTGTCGTCGTGCGGTTAAGCCTTGCCGGGCTGCCCAATGGACTTAATTTAGTTTCAAATGTGGGTCGTTTATATGCCTCGACTGAAATCGTACCGCCCATTTGATTTACCATGTATGGCTTCAGCTTAGAGGGATATACCCTGATGTTCCAGGAACCGAGAAGCCGATCATTGGG
>JBMYRY010000135.1:0-6817 GCA_049602795.1 Bradymonadia bacterium | reverse complement strand
TGCATTGACAGCAAGTGACTCATCGGTCCGTGCCGGTTAACCAACCCAGAGTAAAGCGCCACTCATGGCGCTCATTACCCTTTTGATTCCAGGTCGAATTCAGATCGCTTTGTGCTAGACTGATGGCTCCAGCAAAGCCACCCCACTGTCATGAAAGAGTCGATTCATGCCCAAGACACCCTCTGCCCTCACGGTTCCCTGGTCCTCTAAATCAATCGACTCTGCTCAGGTTTCCGTCAACACGCTCGCAGATGGACGCATCCGGTATGCCATTGAACATGACCTTCTGAGAGGTGTGACACCAGCCATGATCGTGTGGTTTTTGAATCACATGACGGACCGGCTTGATGTTGGCGGTCAAAATGTTCAATTCTATCGTCTTTGGCACCCAGTTGACCACGTTGCGATGACCTATTTGAAGTCTGCTGTTGATGGCAGAAATTTCGGTTCGGGCGCTCAAGTACGGATTCAAGAAGTTTTCCAGGCAAACCCAAAGTATGCGATCGATGTAAAAGCCAATGTCGAGTTTCTCGATGAAACAGGCTTCGCCCATCACGAGAACATCCTTGGTCTGACGGTGGCTCGGATGCAATACAGTTTCACCCAGGTAGACGCAGGCACGCTGTACAAAAACGCCCTCACGGTCGGCGCAAAAGGCGAGTCACTCATCTCGAAATTTATCAATACAGTGGTCCGCCCCCGAGTCTTTCCAGACCAGAAGGGCGAAGCATGGATTCGACACAATATTGAAGAGGTTGGCGCCTTAGAATCATTTCTACCCGACTTGTACGCAACACACGCCGACATCACATCTAACTCGAGTAAAGATTGACCCGTGAGCGCAGCGCACGGACATGACTCGTTTACCAACCTTCTGAGATTGACACCTTCCCTGAAATGGGTGCCTTTAGGTATCTCCATTCTGAGGTGTATGGGCTGTTGTAATGGCTACACCTTCAATTTCCAGGACACGAATGGCATTCGTCGTGGTGGCGACGCCGGGTCGTAATTGATAATCAAAATGAAGGGCTGCGCCATCAAACCGATCCGCAAAATGGTAGTAAGCCAATGGTGGTCCTGCCTCATCTCTCGCCAATTCTAGGTCGTGCGTAGTGATGATTCCAAAGGCGCTAGTTGCCCCATGTAATTGTTTAATCACGCTCTTGCACGCAATGGAGCGTTCTCTCGAATTGGTGCCACTGAGCATTTCATCAATGAGGTAAAAGGTTAAGTGAGACTCATCGTTGACGGTATCTAAGACGGACTTTAGGCGAAGGACCTCAGCATGAAATCGACTCAACCCCAGCTCCGGCATATCGGTCACCTGAATCGAGGATACCAGCCGACAAGCGGTCACGATGGCATTTCGGGCACACACCGGCATACCGGCCTGAGCGAGGTAAACATTCATTCCAACCGTTCGAAGGAACGTCGACTTCCCGCTCATATTTGAGCCAGTGATCAAGGCAATTTGGCCCTTCGAATCCACCGTAAAATCATTGTATTTACGTTCGGTCGCCTCAATACTCGGATGACCCACCTGCTCAAAATGCAACACGCCGCTCTCCGTCACTGCGTTCGCAACTTGAGGGTAACAATTGACGTCGAGCTCTTCTCGCAAACCACAGCCACAGAGCACCAACTCGATCTCGGTGAGTGCTGAAACCGCCGCTCGAATGCGTTTACCAGCACTCTTTCTCCATGCTTCAAGGGCCCATACACCATGCAACTCCCAACCAAGACAAATGCCAAGGATGCTGTGAAGCATGGGACCATGTTTGACCGACAAGCGGTCAATGATGCGATTAAAGGCCTCAAGTTGCTGATAGGTTGCCCTTCGCTCGTTGATTCGTAATGCAGTTTTGAGGTCATCTAAATATTCGGTCTCAAAGGACTGCGTTTCGCATAAGCGAAACAGAATGGACAATGACGATAGAGGGCGTGTTTTCTCATCACCGATCAACGCACTATAACTCTCACCTAATCGACCGGTCGTGCCGAGAAAGAGCAGTACCTGTCCTAGAAATGTTAATTGCCACGCAGTCTGAAGGTCAAACGTGAAGCTCAGTACTAACTGCACACCGGTGGCTAAACAAAGCAAAGTGAACAGCACCCGCAAGGCATTCAGAGATTTTAGGGCTGATTTGTCTTGCTCCGTCCACGAAATGGCATCTTCTAGGGCTGATGGCTTAATGGACAGCAGGCGTGATTCAATCTCCATCCGACGACGAAAGACCTTCTTATCCATCAACGACTCAATCGACGCTTGATGCGCAGCGATTCGATCGACCTTCAACCCGTTTGACAATCGAGCAGCCAATGCTTTTTGAGATCGTGGTAAGCCGGTTCGGCATAACTGCTGAAAAGCGGAGCCACGTCCAAAGATTCTCAGTTCAGCGAGTTCCGGTCTCGCCGGGTCAATGAAATCTAAACCCGTCTCAGTCTCGCCCCACTCGAACAAGAGCCGCTCATTACTCCGTCGGGCATTGTTCATCCCCTGCTCGATGCGCGGCAAGAGATGGAATGGTTTACGATGCAACCTGACAACAATCACGAAAACAAATGCACCGACACAGGCAATGGGTCCATAGGGCAACCATTGGTTGTCAAGGATAGCCGCAGCCCCGCAGAGTCCACCGCCCAAAAAAGCAATCAGCCGGACCACTGCGAGAGAACTAATCGTCTTCTGTGTCTGACCAAGAAGCCGATCCAGACGACGAATCACCCGTTCGTTCTTCTGTACGAGTTGAGTCTTAGTTACCACTTCAGGCGTTCTCGCAGGTTGTCAAAAAAGTAATCCGTATTGAAGGTGACAAGCTTCGCCGGTCGAGGGGCACGACGAATATCGAGGACCATAGGCGGCTTCAGGTATCTGGGTGCCCGTCCGTCAACAGAGACGGATACAGCGGTATCTCGACTCGGCGACACTTCCAGGGAAACCTCCGCGTCACCGGGCAAAATTACTGGACGGGAACTAAAGCTGTACTCATTGAGTGGGTTTACGATCATACAGTCGACCTCGGGCACGACAATGGGCGCACCGGTGCTCATCAGATAAGCCGTTGAACCTGTGGGTGTACCCACGATGAGACCATCACCACGAGGACAACTCATTCGTCGCCCATTCACAGACACCGCGACCTCAACCATGTGTCGTTCGCCTTTGATGACAACTTCATTGACCGCACGCTCCGTCCACTCTTGTGTCGTCACCGACAATGTTAAGCGTTCCTCGATTGAATAGTCTCCCGCAAGGGTACGCTCAACAGTACTTAATAGATCCTCGCGTTCACATTGGGTTAAAAAGCCGATGTTTCCATAATTAACGGCGAGAACGGGCAATTCAGGGAAGCGCTCCAACGCGCGCAACACCGTGCCGTCCCCTCCAAAAGCGATAATCAAGTCCACGTCAGCAGGCATTTCATGGTGACTCAGATCAGTCATCGTCACCTGATATTGACGACATAGAGGTTCCAGCGCTCGCAACGTGGGTGCTGGGTCAATCCCATCTCGAAAGAAACCACCGATATGACCAAATGTCTTCATGTTCAGCCTCAACGTGCATGCTAAGACGAGCTCGCTCGCCTTTTTAGTTTGGTTTGTCTCTGCTATCTGTTAGACCACGAACGGCGAACTGAATAAAGAGGAGGTTGTGTTGTTAATCGACTTTATTATGCGTTCTGACACGCAAGACCCAAAGGAAATGGTAGATTCTCTTGTTGCTTCGGGCATTCAAGGTGTTGTCTATGATGTCAATGATCAGCCCCTGAACGAGAGCATCGAAGAGAGCGACTTAGTTGGTTACGGTGCGTCGGTATTCAAAGACGATGGTGCTGCCCTCATAGCCCTTGCCGAGACAGCCACCAATTTAACGAGCGATTCGGTAGAAGAATGGGTTGCTGAAGCTCAATCTTGCGAGGCCCTGATCATCGCCAGCCATCCGTACGATCGTTCTCAAGGACGTCCATGGGGTGACCGAATCTACCGCATATCTGGACTCACCCATATCGTGACCAGCGCCGCGAGCAACGAATCGTCTCGAGAACAACTCGCGCTTACCGTTGCCAAAAAGAAAAACGTGGGCAAACTCTCTGCATCAATGACAAACGCCAATTTGCAGGGACAAGTGGGCACGATGCTCAAGGTGAGTTCATCGGCCCGTGCCGAAGTGTGTGATGCGCTGAGAGAGCATGCGCTCCTGGGTATCCGAATGGAATCCGCTGACACGCCGTACGTTGAACCTATCGAGCCGTCGCCCCGCTCATCAAGTCGTTCAAACGACCGAGGACGAAGCGGGCGTAGAGACCAGGACCGCGGTGGACGCCGTCAACGTCGTGGTTCAGGTCGACGATAGACGCTCATGAGCTCTAACCCGTCGACATAAAGACCGCCGATGGGCCAACGCGTCTTGTAGGCGCGCCAAATATCCACTTCCTCGGGTAGCTTCTCTTGCTGAGTATGATAGACAGCCCAATCTGAATAGGGCGCCGTCCAATCACCCGTGTATTTAACGTCTTTCCTAAGTAAACCACTGCGTTGATAGGCTTGGATTGAGCGGTGAGTCGCTTTATGCCAGAAAACCAACGCATTCGGTGGCGGCTCCGTATTGATCAGCTCCAAGACCCCTACGGTACTATGCCCCCAAAAATTCCGCGACAGCCCGAGTTTTGCCGCCCCCGGGGGACCACCGACCACCCCATTGTAATAAGCCGGTCCCTGAGAGCCATACTCAACCGTTGCCCATAGTGGTGCAGACACCAAGATTGCTCCGCATACAAAGCGCATCAGTGCCCCGTTCATTGGGCGAGGCAATTGAGCAAGCAAGCGAGCTCCACCGATACCACCAAGAATCGCAAAGAAGGGCATGGCAGGCATCCAATGTTTAGTCCCACCAAAAATCGGGGTGTTGGGTAACGCAATAATTACGATTGGCACAATCGCGCTTAAGAGAAGCTGTCCATATACAATCACCTCTTCAGACCAGCGTTCTCGTCGATTTTTCCACCATGTTGCGCCTGCGACATAGCCACCGTATCCCGCCAAAGCGAGCGTGACCAAAGGCACTGAGACTGCCGTCATCACAAAGGGAAACAGCACTGAAAAAGGCGGTCGGTATTGTAAGACACCAAAGTAATCCACGGGATAGTGCACATGCTTGGCGTGGAAGCTGATGTAACGACGAATCTGCATCACAGGGTCGTGATAAAGCAGAGGCCAATGAATCCAGAAGACAAGACCGCCCACAAAGATAAAGGCGCCCCCAATTAATGCATAACGCTTGATTACACACTTCAAGTTTGAGTCACCGGTTCGCCAAAGTATCGCGCACTCCACTAAGGCGAACGCTAAGAGCGCAAAGGGCAAGAAAAAGATATTGAGCTTCGTGGCAAATCCCAATCCCAGAGCTATGCCCGCAGGCACAATCCAACGAGCATCCCCGCGCGCTTTGATAAAGCAAAACACCACCCCTAACCAAGCCACGGTTACCGGCATATCAAAGCACGCTAAATGACTGTGAAAAAACATTCGAGGTAGGAAGGCATACAACGCCTGAGCCAAGAAACCTGCACCCAGGCCCCCTACCGTCCGGGCGAGGGCGAACACCAAGAACATCCCTAGCGCTGCAAGGAACATGGTGGGCAAACGATAGGCCAGTAACGGCGTACGTATCCATCCAAGCTCATCATGAAAGATCCGCTTTGATAGTCCAAATGCGCTCTTCATGAGCACCGGATGCTCCCAGTTCCACCCAAATCGATCTCGACGATTGATTTGGCTCGCGCTGAATGCCTCAACGTCATCGGTAAAAAGGTCCACATACCAATTTGCAGCAAAGTCCGACGCAGCAAGATAGAAACTCTCATCCCTCGGTACACCGATACTGTCACTGTTCAAAGCAAGGATACTCATCCAGGCAATCGATATCAGCAAGGCTAAGCTACACCAACCGTCAAACCTAGCTGCCGTCATGCATCCCCCGCTTTCGCACCGTCAAGTCAACACAGAAATGACCGTCCACTGGGTTATCGGTGGTCAATTCAAGCACAATCGGGCCATCTTTTGACGGCGCTGCCGCTGGTATCCTTCGTTCAAACCAGCCCTGAACAGGCTGAATATTGATTTCTTGGGTACGTTCTCCCTGTGAGAGAAGCAATCGGGCTGCATGCGTTCTTGGACGTGGTCGACTGTGCATAGAAATCACTCGATCGGTGAAGCCATATTTGATGACGACGTGGTCAAATGATACTCCCGGGGACCACGTCACACGAAACGGTTTTTGACGACGTGGGTGGATCCAAACACAGCGCCGTGCAAATCGATCAATCACGCGTACATCTTGGCTGACATGAAACCAGGGGGATAGTCCACAATGCGGATCTCGCCGTCGCTTAAACCGCGACAATCTCTTCTGAGTCGACTCAGCCAGACACCGTTCAGTCTTTGGACGTCGAGACTCAGCCAAACAATGCCAACCATCAACCGCCCAAAAGTCACAGTCTCTGCCGCCCACTTCGCTTACCTTTGCTGCCTTTAAATCGTCGTACAAATCGGCGACAACCCTCTCGCCGCGATTATCGACTCGCCATACAGTAAGCGGTCCTACACGATGCACTGCCTCGACTACAAGATCGCCGCCGACATCTTCCAGCTCTGAATGATCAGCAGCAATGACCCATACTCGCTCATATCGAGATAAGTCTCGGATACTCCAGTCAGGCATTTCAAATGCGTTAAGCCCTTCGAACAGCCTGCTGCCCTCCTCGAAATAAAAAGGCATCCATGTCAACCCATCGCTAGGCGCTCTGGCGCTACGAAC